>JAZSMN010000133.1:0-6290 GCA_045535925.1 Eubacteriales bacterium | reverse complement strand
GATGGTATCCGAAAGGTCGTACTCGTCGGAGGGATAGGGGGTGAAGGTAGCATATGCGGTACCCCATCTGTTGGTTATACCACCAAAGCTTACATAGAGGTTTGCAAGAGAGGAACCTTCCTCAAGGATAGCGAAATATCCAGTATCAACGATATCCTTACCGCTGATTTTCTTGGTTACTGCGGTTGCAGTCTGCTTGGAAACTACACCATAAACAGGCATAATTACCTGCTCCTTGTGAGCACCAGTAATGTTGGAGTAGCAGTAGTCCTTACCATAGGTACCCATAGTAAGAGTTATACTCTGCTTGTCACTATCGTTGTAGAAGTCCTCAAACTCTACGATAGCACCACTTCCGTCAGGAACGAAGATGTAACCATCCTGTGTCAGGTCACCTGCTCCAAAATAAGGAAGGGGGGTGATAGTCTGGAGTGTGTATACGGTCTCGTCAAAGTTTATAGAGTTCGCGGGAAGACGAACACTAAGCGAACCGTCAGAGTTGAAGGTGTACTCAAGAGCGCATCTAAATACGGGCTTTTGAGGAATAGTTGCTACAAATCCTACCTCTTCCTCATCAGCATAAAGCTCATCAAAGGTGTAGGAAGGAACATAGGTTCTAACAGTAGTAGAGAATCTACGCTGTTCGGTTACGGATGTACCACGGCTCCTATATACTGCCACGCCCTCTTTGATAACGGGATACTGTGCGTACCAGGATTCAAGAGTATCCTCGGAAACACCGTATGCATTGGGGTTCATAAGAGTATAGGAGTTTACAAAGGTCTGGATATCCGAGATTACCTTATCCATAGAGTTACGGATCGCTCTCTCCTCTGCGGTTGCTCTGTTACCGTTGCTGAAGTGATTGGAAACATAGTTTGCCATTGCAGAGAAATAAGAACGAATGGTGTTGGTGGTAAGACAGCCATCTTCGTAAAGGTCGACGGTCCTTTGTCTGCCCGAGTTCTTCTCTGTATAGGTGAAGGTTTCACCATTGAGATAGAAGTCAAACTGAGCATCAGGCTCATACTCACGAACATAGAGTTCCATCTGCTCGGCAAGGTAATCTACCATAGGCTTGAAGAGCTTCTCTTCAAAGCTTCTAGCGGTAAGCTGACCGGGAAGAAGGAATCTGGTGGTAGTATCACCGAGAGTGTAGTTTACTCTTAATCCATTGGAGATGGGGGATACGGAAATCTGTGCATACTCTGCCGCCCAGGACAAGCTGTCGTAGCTAAGGCGGATAGTAGAGTTTGCTGTTTCGAAGAACTCGATGATTATCTGGCTCATCAGCTTCTTTCTAACAGTTTCAGATGCCGCACCAAGGTTGCTACCAGGGTTAGTACCAACATTGGGGTTGTAGGGGTTACTGGTCAAGATTTCGCCAGTAGCATTGTTTACATAGTAGATGCAACCATTGTATCTGTTTACATACAGGGTATACTTGTTGCCTACCGAGCTGACATAGTCAAGGTAGCCAAGAGCAAGCTCGGCTTCAAGAGCCTCTTGTGCATTTTCATAGTTGTTTGATATGGATGCGTTTACTATAGCTTTAATTTCTTCCTGCGTTTTGCTCGAATCAGAATCGATGTAGGAGCTGTATGCAGCCTCCGCCTGTACGGGGAGAAATACAGCAACCATCGAAAAGACCATCACAACCATAAGCAGGGATGACAATATTTTATTAAAATTCATAAATGTTACCTCCTGCTTATAATCGGTTGCCAATCTCTGTGATTAGCGACATAACGAACGAAATCATCTTAACTACCAAGCTCGAGAACAGAACTATGACGAAGATAATGATTGCCATCGCAAGGATAGTTCCCAAAATTGTCAATATGTTCTTGCCGATAGAGTAATCGTGAGTAACGAGAACACCGAAGAACAGAAGAATGATTGCCCAAACTAAGCCAAAGGCTAAAAGAAGGTTAATAATTCCGCCCTCGCTTTCGGTCATAAAGTATGTGAGGATGGTAGATATAATAAGGAACAGAGGAAGAGGTGCAAGGGCGTAGCAAACTGCGATATAAATATCCTTGAAGCTACCCTCACCATCGAAGAGTGTCGTCAGACACCAGTTGGAAATTGCGAAGAGGAATACAGGGAGTGCAACAGACAAAATTGCCATAATTGCGTTCTGTGTGCTCTTGCCATTAGAGGTATCGAAGAGGTATCCCTTACCTATTGTATTATAAGTAAATGCGGCGATGGTAAATGCCAGAATTGTAGTCGCGGCACGAACCGAACCACGCTTCTCGTGCTTCAAATCCCAGAAGCCGTCGAAGGGGTGGAATACCAAGTGGAAGGCAAATATAAGCTCTTCCCAATAGGTCTTTTGACCAACCTTGAGAGAGGTCTCCTTGTTCTTTACCTTTGCGTATCCCATGAACTTTACAAAGAGAACCAAAAGAACTACGATAAGAACTATCGCTACTGCTCCGACCCAGCTGTTGATTATATCCTTTCTGTTTTCGGAGAAAGCATCGGATGCGTACTCTTTTTCGTAAGCATTCTGAAGCATCTCATATGCCTCTTGGTACTTACCCTGGTTGAACAAAGCCTTACCTATACCGATATATGCAAGGTCAAAGTTGTTGTTAAGTCTAAGAACGCTCTTCCAGTCTTCGATAGCAGAGGAGTAGTTGTACTCGTTCTGGTTGTGAAGTGCGTTCATCAATGTGTCACAATAGGTGGTAGGCGAATATACATTGATCTTATATCCACTCTTGGTCTGGTCGAGAGCCAAGAGATAACAGATGCCGTTGACATACTGGTATGTCATCGCCTTGAAGTTTTCGCCGTTACCGAGCTGCTCTCCCTTATCGCCAAAGGCGAAGAGGAGGTTACCTGTCTGGTCATAGGTGAAGAACTTGGATCTCGAGTAGTCGAGAATTGTCCAAGAGCCCTCCGGACCAAGAGCAACGTCGTTAATCTTGGAGACCTCTTTTGCATAGAAGACGTCAACCTCTCCACCAGGATCGAAGAATCCGTTTCTCTGCATGATCTCGGCACCGGTAGAGTTGAGCTTCTTTACAGGAGAGTAACCAGCGTCCTTGGACTTGATTGCCTCATACTGCTTTGCTTCATCAACCTTGTCACTTGTTACATATACAAAGCCGTCATCATCAACGGTAATGTTGTTGTACGCATAGGATACGTTTTTAACCGCTGCTTCCTTCTGCTCGTCGGTCTGGAATCTTCTCCAGATCATATCGATAAGGCTGTATGTAACCTTCTGTGCACCGATGTAACCAGTGAACTCGCCCTCGTTAGAAAGAACGATAACACCCTCGTAGGAGGAGCCGGAGATAATGAAGATTCTGCCGTAAAGGTCAACAACGATAGCACTGGGCTCAAACTTGTCGATAGAAAGAAGAGGTGTGGTGGGGCACTCGATAGTACGCTCGTACTTGTAGTTGCCGGTAGTGGGATCGATAACGTCACGATTGAACACTACTACCCTCTTGTTGCCGGTATCACAAACGTAGATCATACCGGTATCCTCGGTGTCCGAGGTCAGGTTGGGGTCGCTAACAAAGACACCCTTGGGCTTGGAGAAGGTCTGGGTCTTATTGAACTCGTCAACATAGGTCTCAAGAACTCCGGTAGCGGTGAGATACTTGTCAAGGACAACTATTCTGTTGTTACCGGTGTCGGCGATGTAAACACAACCATTTTCATCAGCGAAGAGGTCATTGGACTCGCCGAGGACCTTGCCACCCAACTGGGGGCTGTCAAGCTTCATATCGAAGGAGTCTATGGAATCCTCGGGTCTATATGCCATGGGCGAGGAAAGCGCTTTTCCGTCGATAGAGTAGGTGTAGGTGTCGTAGGGGGTGTATGCTGCAGACGAGAAGACCGTACCCAGTACGAGGATAAGGACAAGTGAAAGTATTAAGATTTTTGCTATTTTACTACTTTTCATATTACCTCCTTAATCCTTCATACCGGAAGATCCCATCGTCTCTATGATCTGGCTCTGGCTGAATACGAATGTAAGAATAGGAACCATCATCATAACGACGGTAGATGCTGCGCCCGCACCGGAACGAGCAATACCACCGGAAAGTATCTGCTGAATTGCGTAGTTGAATGTTTTAAGCTCCTCGGAGTGAATGTAGATAGAAGAACCTGCATTCCAAAGCGACTTAAAGCACTCGATAAGAAGTGTCAGCCACGCGGGCTTAACCATCGGCATCGCGATAATAAGGAATGTCCTGAACTCGCTCGCACCGTCAAGACGTGCAGACTCAAGCACCGTGTCAGGTACAGAGGTCTCCATGAACTGCTTCATCAGGTAAAGACCCATCGTTGTAGCCATAGAGGGAACGATGATGGAAAGGTAGGTATCTACCCAACCAAAGGCCGAAAGGATGATGAAGTGGGTAACCGTGTTAACTGTGGAGTGGAACATAAGCGACATAACTATGATCTGGAATATCGCGTCACGACCGGGGAATTTAAGCTTTGCAAGAGAGTACGCAGCCATAGATGCAAATACAAGGTTGCCTACTGTACCGCAAAGTGTGATGAATACTGTGTTGAATATGTATCTCGAGAAAGGTACCCAAGAGTCACCCATAAGAGTGAACAGGTCGCCGAAGTTGTCAAGTGTGGGCTGCATTACCCAGAACTTCGGTGGGAACATGAAGAGCTCGTCAAGGGGCTTTAGAGACTGAATAACAACGTAGTACATGGGCAGGAACATGAATGCACCCAAAATGGTGAGCATTACGGTGATACCAGCATCACCACCTGCGGAACGGTTTAGGACAACTCGATGTCCTCTTGTTCTTAACTTCTGTGCCATTGTTATTCACCTACCTTTGCAAGAGCCTTCTTAATAAGAATGTTACATCCGAACATTATTATAAAGAGGATTACGGCGATCGCAGATGCGTAACCTACCTCATACCTCGCTCCACCGTAGTCAGAGAGGTGGTGCATTATGGTATGTGCGGCATAATCGACTGAGGGGAATCCACACAGTGCGTCAACGACAGAACCAAAACCGAAGGAGTTGGTGATCGCAAGCACTGCACCGAACATAAGCTGGGGACGCATGGTAGGAAGGGTGATAAACCAAAGCTCCTGCCAACGGTTCTTGATACCGTCGACGGCTGCTGCCTCGTACATCGAGCGATCGATGGTCTGGAAACCTGCAATAAAGGAAAGGAATGCAGTACCAAGAGATGTCCAAAGAGCAACGACGATACAAAGGCCCATTACGTAATCTGCGTTTTGGAACCAGAGAATAGGTTCGGTTATAAATCCATATTTAATCAAAATTGCGTTTACCCATCCGTAGGAGTCAGAGGAGAACAGGGTCTGCCAAACAAGGTATGCCTGACCCGAAATGGAGGGTGCGTAGAATACAAGTGTAACAACCGCACGAATCTTGGGAGGAAGCTCGTTGATGAACCACGCAACAAGAAGTGCAAGTATGTAGGATACAGGGCCTGTAACAGCCGCAAATATCAGCGTGTTCTGGCAAGCGAGAATGAATATCTCGTCGTCAAGGAACAATCTCGTAAAGTTGGACAGTCCCATAAAATGAGGAACCTGCAACATATTGAAGTCGGTAAGGCTTAGGATAATCGAAAGAATAACAGGGAGGACGGTAAATATAATAAAGAGAAGAAGGAACGGAGCCAGCATAAAGTATGCCGTCTTATTGTTTTTCATCTCTTCCCAGACCCATCTGATCTTCGACACTTCCGAACGCTTTACCGGACGGCTTGTCTCTGAGTTTGTCTGTGACATTTTTTTCTCCTTTACTTATTTATCTTGTAGGATTCGGCAAGTTGCGGAGGCTCGTCATCTGCTGATGTGGGCACCCAAAGTCCGAATTCCTGACGCTTGCGGGCAATTTCGGAGTTGATAGCGTCTATGTAACTCATCATTGAGTCATGAGCGTTTGCACCCTTATTTACAACGTCAAGGAACGCAAACTGCAAATATCTATTGTAAATGTAAGAACCGGGATAGTTTACTATCGAAGAAAGATGGTCCATCTGGTTCATTATCGCTGCCTTTTCCTTTGCAGTCCAAGACAGGTTGTTGATAGCATTCAGGTTTGCCGTTCCGTACTTTGCAGAAGGTCCGTTAAGGGCAACCATTCTGTTACCGTACTCTGCCTGAGACTCTGCACTGGTTTCCCACTGCATAAACTGCCAAGAAGCAAGCAGGTTGTCACATCCGTAGAGTATTACAAGCGAGGAGATTCCGGCAATAGCGTCATAATTGAAACTGCCATCTTCTCTAAAGGATCCGGAAGTCGGAGGCCA
>JAZSMN010000187.1:0-3826 GCA_045535925.1 Eubacteriales bacterium | reverse complement strand
AGACCAATGTCGGTTTTCTGACACACGGGGCATCTGCCGATATTGTCACCGTCCTCGCCACCTATCTTAAATCCTGCACCAATTGGCACGGTATCGGGGTTTACAAGCAGAACTATGCCGTCCGTAGGAAGCGAAGAGGGCATATCGTGCTCGTAGATGTAGATGTCGTATCCCTCGGATGCGGGTGGTTCATCCAGCTTTACCTGATCGAATTTGATATCCCAGCGATAGCCAAGCTTCTCGGATATTACCATAAATGCAGTAGCAAAGAAGTTGTTGGGCTTTTCGCTGTAATATTGCACCTTGATAACGGGGGTGATACCTCCATAAAGCCAGAAGCTGTTGTCCTCGGCGAAGGAATCTCTCTCGTCGAAGTATACGTGCACGTCCTCGTAGACGGGTGTGCTGAATTCACCGAGATTCTCTGGAGCAAAGTCGCTCTCGATCTCGCCCTTATAACCAAATGCAACGGTGGTGATCACGTCGCTCTCAAGACGAACATATGCGTCGCAGTTGAGGTCGGTGTATTCCATATCGCCTGCATCGTTTTCGATATAGACGTTGGATATGTCGCACTTGAGGTGCACGGTATCGCTTCTGCCGTAGCTTACGATATCAATCTCAAAGCGGTACTGTCCGTCGTCCTTAACCGCTCTTACATCGAGGATTGCAATGTTTACGTCGCTTACGTCGTTGACAGGATTGATCTTTATCCTACCGTGGTCGACATAGTTGGTGTCGGTGTAAAGCGATACTTCAACGCTCTCGCTGATAGAGGTAATCTGCTCGGCGAGGGCTATGGCTCCTTGGATGTCGCTCTTGCCCCAGGTGCACACCTCGTCGATGTCCTTAAGCAAAAGATTGTCGAGTTCCTCGTTTATAGTCGTCTTTGACTCGATTCCTTCACTGCGGATGAGGTAGGATGCAGTCTTTGCCGCAAGGATAACGGTTACCTTTCCGTCATCAATGTTGAGCTGCTCCTGGATTTCATCCTTAACGTCGTAAATCGCCTTCTCAAATCTGGTGATGCCACCGGTCTGTGCCATCATGGATGCCGAAGCATCGATAATGATAACCTTCTCATTTGCTGCCTTGTCCCCGTCGTCGAGGAAGGGCTGAGCAATGATGAGGGTTGCCATCGTAAGCACAAGCACCTGACAAAGGAAGAGAATAATGTTACGAAGCTTGTTAATCGGAATCTTATTCTTTTTGTATTTCAAGCTCAGCTTCCATACATAAGTACTGGAGATGAACTTGTTTTCGTAGTTTGGTTTTATTATGTAGATAATAATCAGCACAAGTATACTAATTAAACCTAAAAAACCAAGAGGTGTTAACCAACTCATGCCATTACTCCTACCTTTAATAATTCTTTGAACAGCATTTTCTCAATAGGCTCTTCGGTGCTCACCGTGATAAACGATGCGTCACGGGATGCACAGAAGGAGAGAAGCTCAGCCTGCATATCGCGAAGCGCCTCCTCGTATGCCATAAGGTTGGCTCGGTTGATCCTGATCCTAAGGTTTTTGTTGTCCTCAAGGTCCTCTGCCTCACTGTCGATGAGGTTGACTCTACCGGAGTAGGAGGGGTCTATTTCCTCGGGGGTCATAACCTGGATGAGGAGCACCTGCTTCTTCTTATAGCAGAGGAAGTCAACTGCCTTTTTCCAATCGCTTTCGGTGAAGAAGTCGGAGATGATGACCGCAAGGCCGTCGTTTGATCCTACGTTTTCCGCAGAGGTAACGGCGCGGTAGATATCCGTCTCACCATCAAATTCAAGATTTTCGAGCTCGGTTATAGCGTTAAAGAAGGCACGCTTTCCAACCAATGTTCCAAATTCGTCCTCGCAGGCATCACCCTTCATAAGCTTGAAGGATACCTTGTCCATGTTGTGTACGGAGAGGTAGCCGAGTGCGGCGGCGATAGCCACAGCGTATTCGGCCTTTTGGGGCATATTTTTGCCCATAGATGCAGAGCAGTCCAGATAGATCTGTGTATGCATCTGTCTTTCGTCCGTAAATAGCTTTAAGAAGAATTTTTCAAATCGGCTGTAAAGGTTCCAGTCTATACGTCTGATATCGTCGCCCAGCATATACTCACGGTAATCCGCGAACTCTACGGTCTGTCCGTATGTCCTTACCAGATGCTTACCGCCGAAAAAGCCGCCCAAATCAGCGCGCATCTCCAGTGCCAAGGTTTCAAGGCGACTAAAAAATGCGTCGTTTAATATGGAACCGTTCATTATTATCTCCCAATTTTACCAGGCTTTTTAGTTGTAGCATGCTCGGCTGTGGAAACGGGGAGCTTTTCCTCGTTAATGCCGACTCTGTCTATCATTTCATTTACTATCATGCTTACGATATCGTCAGCGCTTATTCTCTCGGCAACTGCCTCGAAGGTAAGCTTGATACGGTGACGAAGTACGGGAAGTGCAAGCTCGTTTACGTCAGAATAAGATACGTTGTATCTGCCGTCCATAAGAGCCTTTACCTTCGCCGCGGAGATAAGAGCCTGACCCGCACGAGGAGATGCACCAAGACGAACGTACTTCTTTGCTACCTCGCTTGCACACTCGCTGTCGGGGTGTGTAGCGGAGCAGAGCATCATCGCGTATCTCATAACATCTTCTGCAACGGGGATTGCATTGGCAGTCTTTCTCATCTCGAGGAGCTCTTCGCCGTTACAAGCAGCATCAGCAACCTCTGCCATAGTCTTCTGGGTCATATTGACTATTTCCATAAGCTCGTCAAGCGAGGGGTTCTTAACTATAATCTTGAACATGAAACGGTCCATCTGTGCCTCGGGAAGGGGATAGGTACCGTCCTGCTCTACGGGGTTCTGGGTTGCAAGAACGAAGAAGGGCTCGTTGAGCTTTCTCGATACACCCATAACGGTAACGGTGTGCTCCTGCATCGCCTCAAGAAGCGCGGACTGGGTCTTGGGGGTAGCACGGTTAATCTCGTCGGCGAGAATAATGTTGGAGAAAATGGGGCCGGGCTGGAACTCAAAGGTAGAGTTGCCGTCCTCACCCTTAACGATAATGTTAGTACCGGTTACGTCGGCGGGCATAAGGTCGGGGGTGAACTGGTTTCTGGAGAAGGGAAGGTCGAATACACGGCCAAGCGAACGAACAAGACGGGTCTTACCAACTCCGGGCACACCCTCAAGAAGCACGTTACCGCCTGCTATCATAGCGATAACCGCACCTTCGATAACCTCCTTCTGACCGATAACGTCGCGACCAATCTGCTCGAAAATGTTCTTGCACTGCTCGCTGAACCTCTCTATATTTTGCTCTGTTATCATTGTTGTTTACCTCATTATAAATATATATTGTCTTGGCGTTACAGTATCTCGAGATATTTCTCGATGATAGCACGCTCCTCGTCGGAGAGAGAATCTCCTTCGGTTGCGAGTCTTTCCTCAAGCAGGTCGCGATAGTTCTTCAACTCGTCGCGATAGTAGGTATTGTTGTTGATGATCTGGTTAATCTCGTCGTGCTTGCCGCCGGGGCCACCCGAAGAATCGGAGGGGTCCTCACCGGGCTTTGTTTGTTCACCATCCTCGCTTTCCTTGGGGCTATCGGTGGGGGCATCCTCATTGGGGTCACCATCCTCGCCCTCGTCTGCGATAGGCTCGAAGATTGCATAGTAAATTACGTCACCAGTTATCTTATTGTCCTGTCTGCCGGGCTTGGTACGTCCGTCATCCCATTCCACAAATACAAATCCCTCCTCGGCAACAGCGGTTACGGGCTCGGCATTGCCGCCCGCAATAACAAGCTGCTCTGGTTCGCCGTCGACGTATCCGCCGTCCTCTGCCTCGT
>JAZSMN010000255.1:0-16578 GCA_045535925.1 Eubacteriales bacterium | reverse complement strand
CAGGGTAGTTCCATCGTATAAGTAGTAAGTAGTATAGGAGTTTAAGCCGCTCTCTGTCTTTGAAATCCTTAGCCCATCACCATTATAAGCGAAGGAATAGGAGGTTAAGCCACTTTGTGCGCCAACCAAACTTCGCCCCTCCCAAGTGAATGTGTCACCGTTGTAATAACTTAACGGGTTGCCTATTGCATCATAGGTTATAGTATTCCCTTTGTACGCAGTCAATTTGTCGCCCCAATAGTCAGACGATGTGTTATAAGTATAAGCATCTGTTTTAGTGGGATTAGAGGGCGTTACGCCTTGGGCAGTTAGTGCATACTCAACTTTGCTTAAGATATTTCCGGCATTGTCATAAGTATAAACAAAGGTGGCGTTAAGCAAGGAGTTATCTTCTCTTATAAGTTGACTTAGATCATCGTAATAATAGCGTATCTCCTCACCTGTGCTATAAGAGATTTTTGTAATATTACCTTTATAGTCATAGGTGCAGGTATAGGTTGTTGATGTATCTCCTATCGTGCTTGTGTAACTTGTCACCTCTCAGGTAGAATACCCACCTGTTACTGTGCGATAGGTAAAGGATACATCGTTGTCAAAGGTGTTGCTTCCCCATGAGGATAACGAATATCGCCTGTCGGTAAGTCTGCCGAGATTGTCATAATCGACTTTCAGTTTAACATCGCTGTATTTATATTATTTATCCATATTCATAATTTTTTCTTGGGCTTCTACCGAAATCCATGCCATAGCAAAAAAATAGAAATATATTGAAATCCAGGTTAGCGCCATATCTAATTGTGGATTATTAAAAACAAAAGAAACAACTATTCGTGGAACGGAAACTAAAAGAAACCAGAAAAACATTTTCAATAATTGCTTTATAAAAAAACCAATAGTTGTCACTTTTTTTGCACACATACTAATCCAACAAAAAAGAGTTATTATGTTAATAATCGGAATAAAACGAATAATTTTTTGAGTTTTAATTGACATATCACAATCTCCTTTTAAATTCACCAATACACACTTAAAGATAAGCCCACCCCACTCGATGCCGCAACTGAAAAACCTTTTGCCCCTACATCGATAAATCCACCGACAGAACCAAGCTCAGCACCGATTTCAATTTTAACACCGAAAATAGATATTGCAAACGAAGGGCTCCAAGCACTAGCAAGTGCCCCTACTCTCAACTGACCATTATTTAAACTTACACTGATTTCAGCATGTCCTACATCTATGAGAGATAAATCAGAATATTCACCTTCCCAACCTCCTGTGTAAAAATCTACCGATAAACTTACCAGACCAACTTCGCCCTCGGAAATATTGAAACTTGGTCCTGTGGGATCAACAGAAATAATTTGTTCATGCCAAGCGTTATCATCACTATGCCGATCATTATCATATAATGAATATGTTCCATCGTCATTAAGCGCATACTTGTTACACCACTGCAGAAAATCATTAAAGGCTTTAGAGACGCTACTCCATATTGCTCCCCAATCTGGCCAATATCCAAATTCATCTGTTAACATTATAGGGTTGTTGAAACAATAAACATACAAGTTAAATCCTTGCAAACTACCATTTGTTCCAGACACTAAGCCATCCGCATTTATAAATCTACCGGTAACGGGATCATAATATCTGCTCCTGAGATAGTACAAGCCGAGGTCGGAGTCGTAGTAATAACCACGGTAGGTTAGAGGATTTGCCCCTTTGTGTTTGAAGATTTATTCCTTGAACTGGTAGGTATAGAGCTTTTTGTACTCGCCGTCAAGGGCGATGAGCTCCTCGTGGGTGCCTTCCTCTATTATTCCCTCGGGGCCGAGGACAACTATCCTGTCGGCATTCTTTACCGTGGAAAGACGGTGGGCAACTACTATAACAGTTCTACCCTTGGAGAGCTCTTCGAGGGCTGCCTGAATTTGCATCTCGGTAACATTATCGAGGGCGCTAGTTGCCTCGTCGAGGATAAGGAGCTTGGGGTTTTTCATAAACACGCGAGCTATGGCAATTCTCTGCCTTTGTCCTCCCGAAAGGCGGACACCTCTTTCGCCAACCTCGGTGTCATATCCCTTATCAAGCGTGGTGATAAACTCGTGGATATTGGCGCGCCTTGCCGCCTCTATAATCTCCTCGTCGGTGGCATCGGGGTTGCTATATGCGATATTCTCACGAACTGTGCCATCAAAGAGGAACACATTCTGCGACACAATACCAATACCAGAGCGCAGGCTCGACAGGGTTATATCACGGACATCCACTCCGTCGACGGTGATGCTACCACTCTGTATGCTGTAAAACCTGGGTATAAGGTTGCAAAGTGTGGTTTTGCCTCCACCCGACGGGCCGACAAGTGCCACGGTTTCGCCCGCCCCAATACGCAAGGAGAGGTCGCTTATAACAGGTCTTGTATCACTGTTTTCTTCACCATAGGTAAAGGTCACATTGTCAAATACAACGTCGCCACGAATGTCGCCAATGTCAACAGTACCTTCGTCAACCTCTACGGGCTCGTCCATTATCTCGACAAATCTCGAGAAGCCGGACATACCCTCCTGAAGCTGCTGGAAGAGGGCGACAAAGCGATTTATGGGGTTTAGGAACATTGCTATGTAAAGCAAGAATGTCAAAAACTCGCTCTCGGTTATATGCTCAAACATCAAGAACAGACCACCGATAAATATAACAACGAAATAGAGGAAATCCGACATAAAGCCCATTACGGCCTCAAATCTTCCAATAGACTTCATAGTCTGGCCACGGAACATAGCAAGCATACGGTTTACAAAGCCAAAGCGGTGTATCTCGTATTCCTCGCTGGCGTATGCCTTGGTTTCTCTTATACCGCCTATGGAGTTTTCAAGAGTAGAGTTAAGGACGGCGGTCTGTTTGCGAGTGTTCTTCATAACCTGGGACATTGACCTGCGAGAGAGCATAGCAAAGAGGATAATGAAGGGGACTATCGCAAACATTATAAGAGTCAGTTCGATATTTATCGAAGAGAGCATAATAAAGGAGCCGACAAACATAAGGATAGCGAGGAAGAGGTTTTCCGGTCCGTGGTGTGCAAGCTCGGAGATATCCATAAGGTCGTTGGTAAGCCTTGACATCAGGTCGCCGGTCTTGTGGTTGTCGAAATAGGAAAAAGGCAGGGACTGGTACTTGTTAAAGAGGTCGCGGCGCATATCCTCCTGCATTCTTACACCGACGATATGACCGTAGTAGCCAACACAATAGGTGCAAATCATCTTAAGGATATACACGCCAAGCAGGATAGCGCCCGCAATAATAATGGGGGTCAGGCTATCTCTATACATCAGGTCCTCGGTGATGCTCTTTACCACCTGGGGATAAAAGAGGTTGCAGAGCGACAGGACTACCGCGCAGAGCATATCGAAAATGAACAGGCCTAAATGGGGCTTATAATACTTTATAAATCTTAATATCACATCACACCTCCGACTGACGGTATCCGTATTTGTATGCCAAGATTTTACGGGCCTCGGCATCGCCCACGCCCTTTTTCTCACACAGAAGGTCAAAATTCAGAACAAAATCTATCTTGCCCTCTTCGACGAGGCCGTCTGTCACACTATCAATGTCAAGAGATGAGTAGCCCTTGGACAGAAGCTTGCGCTTTATATAGTATCTGCCGCGCAGAGCTCGGTTTGCCTCTCTCTCGATAAGTATGGAGAGTTGGCGCCTCTCGTCAATATAGCCGAGGTTCACGCAGTATTCTACCGCCATATCCACCGACTCTCTCGAGAAGCCAGCCTCGTATAGCTTGCGCCTTAAAGCGAGCTTGTTCTTGTCCGAGGCGGCAAGGAAGGAAAGCGCCTTCCCAACCACTCGCCACTCGGTGTCCTCACGCACAAGCCTGTCTATCTCGTCCTCCGAGAGCACACTACCAGCACGGGGCGAGCCTATGGAGGCATAGAGCGGTGCAGAGACAGAGAGGCGAGGGTATTCGCACTCGTCGGGGAAGTAGAGAGTGACTCGTGCGCCCTTTTCTCTTACAGATTTTATCTTCATTTCACCCATAATATGTAAACAAAAATTTACCTTCTAAAAACGATGTCAGCGTGACCGAGGCAATAAAACTTGACACGGTCACGCTCTTTTATTAAATATCTGCGTCAAAATCGCCTATATTAAACTCTTCCTCGGTGATTACCGCCTCGCCCTCGGCAAGACCCGCTACCTTCTCGCGAATCTGTCCCTCGAGCTTTGCCATAAACTCCTTGTCGCTCTCGATATACTTGCGAACATTGTCCTTACCCTGGCCAAGTCTGTCGCCGCCGTAGTAGAACCAAGCACCGCTCTTCTCGACAATGCCGAGAGTGATAGCCATATCTATAATCTCGCTGGACTTGGAGATACCTGTACCGTAAAGAATGTCAAACTCTGCGGTCTTGAAGGGGGGAGCAACCTTGTTCTTTACAACCTTGCACTTGGTATGTGCGCCGTATACCTCCGAGCCGTTCTTGAGCGACTCTACACGGCGTACATCAATTCTGACAGATGCGTAGAACTTAAGCGCCTTGCCACCGGGGGTAACCTCGGGGTTGCCGTACATTACACCCACCTTCTCACGAAGCTGGTTGGTGAAGATGACAATTGCGTTGGACTTTGCGATAGCGCCAGAGAGCTTACGCATAGCCTGGGACATAAGTCTTGCCTGTACACCTACGTGGCTGGCACCCATATCACCCTCAATCTCCTGACGAGGAACAAGGGCCGCCACAGAGTCGATAACAATGATATCAACCGCGCCGGAGTTTACCATAGTTTCGGCAATTTCAAGCGCCTGCTCGCCACAGTCGGGCTGGGAGACGAGAAGGTTGTTTATATCTACTCCAAGGTGCTTTGCATATACGGGGTCGAGTGCGTGCTCGGCGTCGATAAATACCGCATTGCCACCCTGTCTCTGTACCTCTGCGATTACGTGGAGCGCGATGGTGGTCTTACCAGAGGACTCGGGGCCGTATATCTCGGTTATTCTTCCGCGAGGAATACCGCCTACTCCAAGGGCAAAGTCGAGGGAAAGCGAGCCTGTAGATACCGCAGACACATTGAGTGCCGAGGTCTCGCCCAGGCGCATAATAGTACCCTTTCCACATTCTCTCTCTATTCTTGCAATTACTGTTTCAAGAGCCGCACGCTTGTCCTGTACGGGTGCTTTTTCCGCATTTGTTGTTTTTTTAGCTGCCATATCAAAAATCTCCTTTGTGTTTTTACAAGTACATTATATCAACAGTTATGTACGATAAATAGGACTGCTATTAAAACAGTCGGCAGGCGCCAAGGGGTCTAATATTTAGGGGCATAGCCGCTCCCTCGCCAAAGACGGAGTTAACAAGCTCCACATATCCCGCGAGCATTTCTGTGGGGATAAAGACCTGTATCGTACCCGCAAATCCACCGCCGTGGACACGGTATGCACCGCTTTTTTCCATATAACCGTCGGTCAGGGCGAGCGCCAAGGAAAGCCCCTGCTCCCCTACATTTATTGTAGTATAGACATTTTGTAGATACTCAAACGAGCTTCTTCCCGACTCGCGTATGGTAAGAAGGAAGCTGTCAAAATCGCCACCCACAAGCGAGGAATATGCCGAGGTAACACGGTTGTTTTCGCGGACAAAGTGGAGGGCGCGAAGGATAGCTCGGTCGCCGACCTCTGCGCGGAGCGAGGGGATAGCCGCTATAATTTCTTCCTCGGATATGCCGCGAAGAGTCTCTTTGCCAAAATGCGAGGCAACAGAGCGCATCTCCAGGGGCACGGAGGCGTAATCGTCATTTAGGTTTGCGTGGTTGCCACCTGTGTTTACTATACAAAGAGCATAGCCTCTCTCATCAAGCGAAAAGGCGGTGGGCTTTACCACGGGGGCACAGCCCTTTTCAAAATCTATAAATACAAAGCCACCAACGGCACAGGCCATCTGGTCCATAAGTCCACAGGGCTTGCCAAAGTAGTTGTTTTCGGCTTCTCTTGCCAGTATGGCGATATCCTGGTTATCCACCTTGCCATTATTAAATAGGTAGTTAAGAATATTGCCAATCATAACCTCAAAGGCGGCGGAGGAGGATAGACCACTTCCACGCAGGACCTCTGTGGTGGTATAGGCATCAAAGCCGCCAACCTCATATCCGCGACCCATAAAGCCTGCAAGCATACCGCCTATCAAGGCTCGTGAGGTGAAGCTTTCAAACTTGGTTTTGTCGGTAGTGTCGGCGATATCTATCACACTTTCCTCATATCCCTCGGATTTGAGGCGGACAACACCCTCGCCATTTGGCGAGGCTATTGCGATAATATCCCTGTTTATTGCACCGGCGAGGACACAGCCGCCATTGTGGTCGGTGTGGTTGCCGCATATCTCCGATCGCCCGGGAACCGAGAGAACATAGACCTCTCTATCCTCGCCATAAAGGCTCTCGAATTTTTCAAGCGCATCTATTATCCTTTTGGTGGCGCTCGCCGTATCGCTGTACAGGTCGGTACGGTTGTCTAAAGCACCAGCGAGGAGTTGGCTCTTTAACTCTTTTGATTTCATCTGCTTTTCGCTCCTGCGATTATAAAAATTCTTTTTTAGTTGGCGGCCGCTTCTTTGGAAAAGCACCCAGAAAGCCATAGAAACAGCGGGCGGTCATTCCTCAAAAAGGTTTGATAAAAGCCCAAGAGGTCGGCCGTCACTCCCCTAAAGGGTTGGCGGTCATTGCTCTACAAGATGCGCCCTGAAGAACTCCAAGGCCGCCTCGCACAGCTCGTCGGCCGAGAGAAGTGTGCCATCCTCTCTGTCAAGGTAGAGGCGGAGAGCATTCTTCTCTCTTCTAAACCAAGTGAGTTGGCGCTTGGCATATCGGCGTGAGGACTGCTTAAGTCCTTCTATCGCGTCCTCGAGTGTTCCCTCTCCCAACAGGTAAGAGAGCATCTCCTTGTAGCCTATCGCCTGCGCACTTGTGTACTTTCGGTCAAGGAGTCCCGACTCAAAGAGACCTCTTGCCTCATCGAGCAGCCCCTCCTCAATCATCATATCCACACGCTTGTTTACCCTGCCATAGAGAAGCTCTCTATCAAGGCAGTCGAGTGTCACCATAGCCACAGAAAGCTCGCCCTCTGACTCGGCGGAAAGACGGTCATAATAGCTCTTTGTCCTGCCGGTAAGCTCAAAGATTTCGACAGCTCTTGCCACCCTGCGGACATTGTTTTTGTGTGTTTTCTCGGCGGACTCGGGGTCTATCTCAAGGAGCCTTTGCCAAAGCTCCTCTCTTCCCTCCTCGGTGCTAGCAATTTCGCGCAGCCTCTCGCAGAGGGCGGGGTCGGATGGGGGCGAAGAAAGCTCTCCCCCGCGCATCACGGTGTCGATATAGAGGCCTGTTCCACCGACGAAAAGTGGAATTTTGCCCCTCCCCCATATCTCCTTCGCCCGTGCTATTGCGTCGGCACGATATTGCTCGGCGCTGTATGGCTCGGTGGGAGAAAGAATGTCTATCAAATGGTGTGGCACCTGTGCCTGCTCGTCTGCGGTCGCCTTTGCCGTGCCGATATCCATACCGCGGTATATCTGCATCGAGTCGCAGGATATTATCTCGCATCCAAGCCTCTTTGCCACAAGGAGGGATAGAGCGGTCTTGCCAGAGGCGGTGGGTCCGGTTATTGCCAGGGCTTTTATCATCTGATAATGCCCCCAAGCCAGCCTACGATATCCCTGAATACCTCTTGGCGGTTGCTTTCGTTAAAGAGTTCGTGTCGCGCACCCTCGTACATTTTAAGCGAGACGGCGCTGTGTCCGCCCTCGACAAGCCTCTTGTAGATATATTCGGGGCCTCGGCCGTAGTCGCCGACGGGGTCCATATCTCCGCTTATAATAAGCGTAGGCATCTCACGGGGGTAGTTCTTAAACCACCTGTTGCTATTGGAGTCGGCTATCATCCTAAACAGCTCGCGATAGCCAGAGATGGTAAATGTAAAGTTTGTAAATCTATCGGTCGGTCTGCCCGAAACCATAGCTACATCACGGGTAAGCCAGGCACCCTCGCCCTCCTCCTTCGGGAAGTTCTTGTTGTAAGAGCCGAAGGCCAGGGAGGTGATAAACCTCGAGCGATGGCGCGAGCCATTTATCCAGCCGTTTATGGTGGCGACAAGTCTACCAAGGGGTATCAAGGGGTTTGGCCCACCCGTGCCGTGGAATATAGCCCCCACCGCACTATGCTGGTGCTTGAGTGTATAAAGACGCGCGATGAAAGAGCCCATACTGTGCCCAAGTATAACCAGGGGCAGGGCGGGATAGGTGTCGCGAAGATATCTGTTCATCGTGTGCATATCACCAACCAGCACCTCGAGGCCGTCCTTTTCGCCAAAGTAGCCAAAGTCCTCCTCTTTTGTCACGGTGTGTCCGTGGCCTATATGGTGGTGGCCAGCAAAAATATACCCCTCGGAGGTGAGATATTTTGCCAGCTCGATATATCTTGCGGTATAGTCGAGCATTCCGTGACAGAGCTGAACTATGCCCCTCGCTGTCCTATGCTTTGGTGTATATATTTCCGCATAGATGGTATGCACTCCGTCCGCGGATAAAAACCGATGCTCGGTCATAATATAACTATCCATACAAAGCGCCTTTCTAAAACAAAAATCTCTGATATCTCCGTCAAAACAAAATGCTAAATTCGGAGTGACTTGACTATATCAAAATGCTGAAGCTTGCGGCTTATAAAACCTCCGCACAAAAGTCAGTAGTATACCCTACTCGCGATTAGTAAAACATTCCGCTACCGAGGGCTGTCTCTACCTCTTCCTTCGAGGGGATGGAGGTGGATGCGCCTCTCTTAGTAACCGTCAAGGCGCCCGCGCAGGTAGCATACTTTAGTGCCGAGTGGATATCCCCACCGTTGTCAAGGTAGGCTATGGTAAGGGCGGCGGTAAACGCATCCCCCACCGAGGTGGAGTCAACCGCCTTGCCAACACGCATAGCGGGAACAAAGTTGTATCGGGTGTGTCCGTCGTAGACGAAGGAGCCGCGCTCACCCTGTTTGATAACTATATATTTCGCCTTTACTCTGCGATGGAGGGCGAGAGCCGCCTTAAGACAGGACTCGGTCCCCTGGGGAAGGATGCCTGTGTACTCGTAGGTCTCGGCCTCGTTGGGGGAGAAAATCTCCACAGGTGGGAGGCTCTCAAGCGGGTAGTCCCCCGAGGCAGGGGAGGCATCGATAAAAACAGGAATGTTCTTGGCGGCCGCCATTTTTGCCGTGGTGACAACCATATTGAAGGGCATCTCAAAGCCGAGATATACCGCATCGGGACAGGAGTCTATCGCCTCGGCAATATTCTCCACCGACAGGTTTGTGTTTGCGCCGGGGTAGGCTATAACTCGGCTGTTCCCGTTGCTCTCCTTAAGCACCGCAGAAAAGCCGGTGGGGTTTTCTCTATCCACCTTTATGTAGCCTGTGTCAATGCCCAGGCTCTTGTAGTATTCGTAGAGCTTTTGACCGTGAAGGTCAGCGCCCAGCTTTGCACAGAGCACAGCCTTCGCGCCCAGCTTTGCAATAGCGACGGCCGAGTTTGCGCCCTTGCCACCGGGGATATAGGCTACACCGCCATCGTCGATGAGGGTCTCGCCCGCCTGGGGCACTTTATACATATTCAGCGACAGGTCCATATTGGCACTGCCGATAACCAAAATTCTCTTGCTTGCCATACTGTCCTCCATCTATCAAAGGCTCTCGTCTATGCCGACGGAAAGCTTGAACACGCGAGAGGAGGAGTCAATCTCTTTGGCAAGGGTAGCCTCTCTGCCACGGCAGGTGAAGACAAAGCTCTGGTATCCGTCGTCGGCAAGGAATTTAAGCGCCTTCATCATAGAGCGAGCACGCAGGTTGTCCTGGTGCGCAAAGCTCTCGTCAAAGACCACAGGAGGCTTCTCGGTATAGAGCATATCTATAAGCGCCATTCTCACAGCGATATACGCGAGGTCGCGAGTACCACCCGAGAGGAAGTCCACCCTTCTCTGTACACCACACTGGTCGGTGTAGCTGACCTGGAGGCCGCCGTTTACGTCAAAGCCTGTGTACTTTCTGTCCGTCATTATTCCCATAAGCGAGGTCGCATACTCGCCGAGGCGGGGGGATATTCTCGAGCGGAGATTGTCGGTAGCGCTCTCGATGGTCTTGTGCGCTATGAAGTATGCCTTGTGGCGAGCGCGAAGGTCGGCAATTTTCTCTTCCAGTGCCTTGATTTTTGTGTAAATCTCGGCAGGGTCGCCCGAGCGCGCACGCAGGGTAACAAGCTCGCTCTCAATGGCGAATATACGCTTGTCAAAGTCGGCTATCATCGACTTGAGTGTGGCGATACCTGTGACAATTTCGTCGTGGTTTATAACCGAGAGGGTCTTTCTCTTAATGGGGGAAACCTGGGCGCGGATATCAATCTCGTTCTTGTCCGAGAGGCTGTGTCTTATCTCTCTGACAGTAAGCTCGATGGTGTTTTTCTCCTCCAAGAGGAGTCTGCGTCTTTCAAGGAAGGCGGAAACTCTGGTCTCGAGGTTGTCGAGGAAATCGTTAAGAGAGGAGGTGGGAGGAGTCTCGCCCCAGCGGACGATAACTCTTGTAAGCTCTGCCTTTGCCTCGTCGTATCTCTCTCTTGCCTTGTCGGCGGAAAGCTTTGCCGACTCGATAGCGCGAGTCATGGCATCTCTTTTTGCCCTGGACTGGCTAATAAGAGCCATCTTGCCCTTAAAGTCGGTATAATTATCCACGCCAAACTGCTTGTAAAGTGCCTCGGCAGATGCCTTGTTTTTGAAGGCACTTGCGGTAAAACCGATAGAGCCAGCAAGCATAAGCACACCGACAGCACCGAAGATAATTCTGTAAAGAAGCTCGCCCATACTACCGCTGGCAACCAACTGGTACACCACAGCGGCGACAACACCGAGGGAGGAAATTATTCCAAGAGCCAAATCACGAATCATACCACCGTGGTAGCCCTTGCCCTCCTCAAGGAGGGCAGCCTCGCCACCCTTGGTGTCGGCGGTTTGTATGTAACCCTCTATCTCCTTGGTGATACCAACAGCGCCTCTCTCCTCGTCATATCTTGCCTCTGCCTCGCGAAGGGCGTGGTAGGAGTCGTTTACCGCACGGCGGGCAACCGCAATGTCGGTAAGATATGCCTCGGTGGGAACATAGCCCGCGTGGGTGTTGTCGGCAACATAGGCGTTATAGGCCGCAGTCTTTTCCTCGCACTCCTCCTCAAGCTCGTGCAGAGTCTCGAAGGTCTGTATATACATAAGGTTGGTATATGCGGCATCAAGCTCGTAGAACTTCTCAAGCTTTCCCTCAGCATCTGCCCTGTCAAGACGAACACGATAGAGCTCGCTCTCCTTGGCCAAAATCTGCTTTGTAGACTCGGCGCAGGCATCCAGGCTTCTCTGAATTTCCTGCTGCTTGGTGGTGAGCTCGTATATAGTTCCACCCTGTCCGCTACGGTGCACAAGCCCCTCCATCTTGTCACGGATGCGAGCCATTGCGCGCTGGTTGTTAAGCGACTCGGAGGCGGAGAAAAGTATGTTCTCGATAGACTGCTTTACCTCCTCCTCATCGATACCGGACTTACCTATCTGTCCGACAAAGGCGGTATTCTCAAAGAGGTCCTTGGTCACCGAGAGGAACACATCTCCCGCAGGAATCTTGCCAAAGGCGGTAGCACCCGACTCCAAATCTATGATGGAGGACTCCTCCTTGTAGGTCATTCGGCCACTCGCATCGGTCACGGGCGCGGTAGAACGAGAGATAAGGTAGCGCTTGTCGTCGACAAGGACTATCATAGAGCCCTGCGCCACACCGGTCTCCCAGTTTATTCTCTTCTGTCTTTCCGAAAGGACTCCCTCGGTCTGTTGCGCATCAAAGCCGAAGAGCATATAGCGGATAAAGGCGGCTATGGTGCTCTTGCCCGCCTCGTTTTGTCCCTCTATAATGTTGATGCCTCGCTCGAACTCAAGGGTCATATCTCGGATCAGACCGAAGCTCTTAATGTCTATTTTCTCAATTATCATAACCTATCCTCCAACTTTATCTTTTTGGCTGCTCTTCTTCACCGAAGGAGCCGCCGAGGAACTGTATTGCGCGCTTTACCGAGTCCTTGGAATTATACCAAGGCTCCCCGTCGTAGCGGTAGTCAAACTTCTTACAAAACCAACTAACATCACCCGAAAGCGACTTTATGTACTTCTTCTGTATGCCGTGGGCCATATCATAGAAGAGGGGGAATATCTTCCTGTTCATCCTCTTGGATGCGTAGTCGAGCATCGCACGGTAGTGAGGCAGACAAAACCAGGGCTGTCCCTCAAACTTCCTACGGAAGCCCTCGTGGTCGCACTCCCAAAGATAGACGGTTGTTGATATCATCGCCGAGAGGTTTTTGTCCACCCTGCCACAGACATAACAGCTACCCTCCAACTCTCCGAGCGAATTTATTGCCGCCTGCGTCTTGTTGCCAAAGAGGAAGGTGGGTCCGTCGAGCATCTTCTCGACCTCGGCAAGGTGGCTCTCCATCATCAGCCCCATACCCAGCATACGGCGCCTGCCAAGCATCATATTGTAATGGGTCAGACAAAATCCAAGCTGGTTGGTTTTAATCCTGATATCCGGCTCCATCATCGAAGCACCGAGGATGATATCAAGCTCATTCTCCTGCAGCTTCCTGTAAAGCCTGCAAATAGGACAACCACACCCGGGCTCTTCAAGTGTCGCCTCAAAGGCCTCGGTGACGGGTATCATATAAATTTGTTCCATTTTGCCCCCCCTTACCTATTGAAAAAAATCGAAATTTGTGCTAAAATATATATAAATAATATTTCAACCTATATTATATAATATTTGTAAATAGTTTTCAAGAGGTAAAGAGAAAAATGTTCAAAAAAGCAGAGCAGATAGACGGTGTAAATTGCATAGTAGTTTATGGCCTCGGCGAGTATGACATAAAGGATACTATGGAGTGTGGTCAGTGCTTTCGCTACGAGAGAATAGAGAGCGAAGCAGTCGGGGTAAGATATGTATCTACCGCCTATGGGCACATCGTGGATATAGGTCAAAGAGAGCGCGGAGAGGTCATCTTCTTCACGAGTGACGAGGACTTTGTCGACAATGTTGGCATCCCATACCTAAACCTCGACACCGACCTTGCCGAAATTAAAGAGGATATCGTAAAGAGGACCGACTCCCAGTGGCTCAAAAATGCGGCAATGGTGGGTGGCGGAATCGCCATACTTCGCCAAGAGCCCTTCGAGATGCTTATCTCCTTCATCATCTCGCAAAACAACAATATCCCGAGAATCAGGAAAATTGTCAGGAATATTTGCAGCCAGTATGGTGTAAACATTGCTTTACAAAACAGCCTTGCAAAATGCCCCTATGGACAGATTAGTGCCACCCCGTGTGAAGAAAAATGCAAGGAATGTGGCAGGTGCTACACCTTCCCAACAGCAGAGGATATACTTGCAAATCCCGAGGGACTCTTTCCCTCCCGTCCCGGTTTTCGTTACGGATACATATTAGACGCCGCACAGAGGGTGGCAGACGGAAGAGTAAATCTCGGTATGATTGCCGCGGCAAGAAGTTACCCTCACACTGTGGAATGCCTCAAACAAATCAAGGGTGTAGGTGATAAAGTTGCATCCTGTGTCGCTCTTTTCGGCTTTGGCAACCTTGACGCCTTCCCTATTGACGTATGGATGAAGAGAGCCATAGACACCTATTTTGACGGAAATCTCGATGTTGACTCGCTGGGCAGATACGGCGGTATGGCTCAACAGTATATCTTCCATTATATAAGAAATATTGAGAGAAATGAAAAAGAATAGAGCATAAATGTAAATAATTCGTCGCAATTTTCAAAACGTAACACTCGGTGTTACATAAATTTTGGATATTCCACATGCTGTTTTATTGACCTATGCATAAAATGAAGGTATAATATAGTCAGACAGAGAACTTCTTATGTCGGTTCATTTATTTAAAAGGAGGATTTTATGAGTTTTGGAACTAATCTTACCTATTTAAGAAAAGAAATGGCTATAACGCAGGAAAGGCTTGCCGAGATTATGTCGGTTTCCCGACAGACTGTTTCAAGGTGGGAGGGCGACTCTGTTTTGCCCGACGTTGATACACTCGTCCGCTTGTGCGACATTTTTGGTTGCGACCTTGACACACTTGTGCGAGGCGACGTCGCCGGTCAAAGGCAGGAAGAGGTTAGAGAGCCTATAAATTATGATGGTATTTTATTTAATATCAGATCGCTTTATAAGAGGCTGGCACTTTTTATCGCCATAGGCGTATTCCTTATAGTCGGCTCGGTTGCACTCCTTTTGTTTATCAATTCTGCAAGTGGTTCGGAGCATTTTGGGGTTATAGCAATGCTCACGGT
Organism: Eubacteriales bacterium; assembly: GCA_045535925.1. Taxonomy (GTDB): domain Bacteria; phylum Bacillota; class Clostridia; order Oscillospirales; family CAG-272; genus UBA1740. The sequence continues at coordinate 2,150 of JAZSMN010000255.1, read as the reverse complement.
TATTGCCGTTGGCGTCGGTATTATCGTCTACGCAGGTGTTTCGCACGGAATAAAGGAAAAGGAATTACCCACTCTACCCACAGACAAATACCGCCGCGACGGATTTTTTAGTTTAATTCCTTGGTTTTTCACCGCCGCAACGGTAATTATTATTCTTGACATAGTGCTACTCATTTTACTTATGCCCAACAATACCTCAAACCAAATAGAGCAACACACTTTTGGAACATTCATGCTTGTTATAGCGGTTGCGGTATTTTTGTTCGTGTATGCGGGCATACGAATGTCGGAGGAGGGCTACGTAATGGAAAAAGCGGCAAAGACCTCGACCGACAATAACAAGCGAGTTCTCGACGCAATCAATTCGGCTGTTATGTTAGTTGCGACCGCCGTTTTCCTGCTCCTCGGTCTGATGTGGGACCTGTGGCACCCCGCCTGGGTTGCTTTCCCTATCGGAGGAATAATTACAGGAATTATCAGTGCGATTTTTAATGCAGTAACGGGCAAAAATCCAGACGAGGATTAAAACCGACAAAGAAAATAATAAAAAGGGCTGAGCCAAACGCTTTTAATTGCGCTAAGGCTCAGCCCATTGTTTTATTTACTTATTTTATCTAATTGTAGGAAAAATTATCTTGCGACCTCTTCCATAATGAACGCCTCAAGGGTATCGCCCTCGCGGATATCGTTGAACTTCTCGATACCAACACCGCACTCATAACCAGTGTTTACTTCCTTTACATCGTCCTTGAAGCGGCGAAGAGAGGAAATCTTGTCCTCGAAGATAACTATACCGTCACGAACGATACGAATAGAGGACTGGCGGGTAATCTTACCATCCTGGACATAACAGCCTGCAATAATTCCCACACCGGGCACCTTGATGGTCTGGCGCACCTCTGCGTGACCAAGCAATACCTCGCGGAATTCGGGAGCAAGCATACCCTTCATAGCAGCCTCGATTTCATCAATGATTTCATAGATAATTCTATGGCAACGGATATCTACACCATTGCGCTCGGCTGTATCAAGAGCGTTCTTGTCGGGACGAACATTAAATCCTACTATAATAGCCTCCGAAGCGGTAGCGAGCATTACGTCGCTCTCGGTAATACCACCTACTGCGGAGTGGATAACATTTACCTTTACCTCTTCGTTTGTAAGCTTAAGAAGAGATGCCTTGACAGCCTCTACCGAGCCTGCAACGTCAGCCTTAACGATAATGTTAAGAGTCTGGACACCCTCGGAGATACGGCTGAAGAGCTCATCGAGATTAATCTTGGAGTTAGCCGAGAGGATTTCCTGACGCTGTCTTTCTCTTCGCTGCTCTGCAAGAGTTCTTGCCATCTTTTCGTCCTCAACTGCGTTCATCTCATCACCAGCCTGGGGAACATCGTCAAGACCTATAATCTCAACAGGCACAGAGGGACCTGCGCTCTTTACGGTTCTGCCCTTGTCGTCAACCATTGCTCTTACTCTACCGGTAGCGGTACCAACAATTACATAGTCGCCCTGGTGGAGAGTACCGTTTTGTACAAGCACGGTGGCAACAGGACCGCGGCCCTTGTCGAGCTTGGACTCGATAACAAGACCCTTTGCACGCTTGGTGGGGTTAGCACGAAGCTCCTTGACCTCTGCGACAAGAAGAACGTTTTCAAGAAGCTCTTCGATACCCATCTTTGTGTGTGCAGAAACAGGAACGGTGATAACGTCACCACCCCACGCCTCGGGAACAAGGTCGTACATGGTGAGCTGGTTAAGACCGTTGTCGGGGTTGGCGGTGGGTTTATCCATCTTGTTTATAGCTACGATAATATCGATGCCAGCCGCCTTTGCGTGGTTGATAGCCTCGATAGTCTGGGGCATTACGCCATCGTCTGCGGCAACAACGAGTATAGCAATATCGGTGGACTGAGCACCTCTCATACGCATCGCGGTGAACGCCTCGTGACCGGGGGTATCAAGGAAGGTGATATCCTTGTCGTTAGCTTTAACACGGTACGCGCCTATCGCCTGAGTGATACCGCCTGCCTCACCCTTTGTAACACTGGTATGTCTGATAGCGTCAAGAATAGAGGTCTTACCGTGGTCAACGTGTCCCATAACGCAAACGACGGGTGCTCTCGGCTGCAGATCCTCCTCGGTATCCT
>JAZSMN010000216.1:0-7995 GCA_045535925.1 Eubacteriales bacterium | reverse complement strand
TAACTCGCCTGTGGCGAGATATACATTCGTATATCATCACGCTTCAGCGTGTATATCATCACCGAAGGTGTATTCCTCTGCGGCTTGATGTAAGGAGCGAAGCGACGGAATAGCGAGCTTGCGAGCGTCTATACAAAACTGCGTTTTGATGATATACCGCAACAAGTTGCGGATGTAAGGAACGCAGTGGCGGAATAACGAGCTTGCGAGTGTCTATACAAGCCTTTGTCTTGATTTTTAATTAAATATATGTTATTATATCCTTATAATTTATTTTCCATATGTTATGAGGTCTTTTATGGATACATTAGTAGCTTTAGACTTTTTGCCCCTGTCTTCTTTCTCACCTCGGACGGTTTATGATATTATAACCGACTCCTACTCACTCTACCCCACCCTTTCAGCAAGTATTGACAAGAGGTCTAATTTAGATGAGCACATATATTCCTCTGGCTTGTCTAATATACACGGCTTTTTCGCCGCTCTTCGAGGTGAGCCTGTTGGTGTTGTACTGTGGGAAACCAACGAAGAAAACAACAAGGCTCGTCTTATAGAATGTTCTATACGTTCGTCCTATCAAAAGAAGGGTTATGGCACTATTATGCTTGGTGAAGCTGTCAATAGGATTGCCTCTTTAGGTATCGCGAGTATTGAGGCAAGGGTCTACCAGCGACTTGGAGCGGCATCTCGCCTACTTGACAGGCATAACTTCTCTTTTGTGAGTATATCTCGGGATAGCGATTTGTCTTTAGGGCTTGGAGCTCTTGTAAATTATCTACATATTATAGGTAAAAAGCTCCCGCGCCCCAAGAAACAAAGGAAAAAATGGAAGATGCTTTAACAAAGGTAAAGGCACTTGCAGATGCAAGTGCCCTTTTTTTACTAATATCTAAAAATACAAGAAATTTGGATATTATACCTTTCCGAGAGTGCTTTGCGGGTCATCTACCGCAACCACATCCACCGCCACCGCGCTGTGTGGGTTCGGTGTTAGGACACTGGGACTGGAAACGATAGGTTGGGAAAGCCATAGTACGGAAGAGGTCGCAGGGGTTCTCATTATTTGTTGTTGCAACACATTCCTTATCGGGAACACTGTAATCGGTAGCCTGGACGAGGAGCAGCGTCGGGCGAACAAGTCTGATTACCGAGAAAATACCAAAGGAAACCAAAAGTCTGGGGCCATTGCCACCGGTAACTATATCGCCATCGAAATTGCGAGATACAATCTCGGGAAGGTCACAGCACTCGCAGCAGCTGTTCTGGCAGCAGCATTCCTGCACTCTTGTACCAAGAACAACGGGCTCTACCGTGTCAACAATTGCAGTGGGAGCATTGGTGCTGACAAGCTTGGGGTTGCAAGGGTCACAGAAGCCCATTTCGTTGCCGGACGAGAACGAAGTAACTGTTCCGTCACCGCCATACAAAACTACATCCTTTTCAAGTGTTGCAAGACCCTTGATACACTGGCTACGTCCAAGTCCAAGGCAAGCCTCTATCTCAAGCTCGATATAATAGCGAACCTTTATCTGATAAAAACCACAGTTGAAAGGCACTTGGTCGATTCCGACAAAGGCACAAAGCGTTTTAGCAGATTTGGTTCTTACTGCGTTAGCAGATGAAATTACCTCCTCGCCGAATGCGGTTAAGTATACTCTCGCATCCTCGAAACAGTCACGGTCACGACAACAGTCGAGAACCCTCTTGGTATCAATACATACCGTTCCTCGTCCGTCAAAAGAAAGACCGAGGTTGTTATTTTTGTTATCCTGCATTGAAACTTCTCCTTATTTGCATATCATTTATGCTTTGACCATTATGCGGTCTAATATATACTATGCAAAAAAGAAAAAAAGGATAATTTGCAAAAGCAAACTATCCTTTTTGAAAGTAACAACTTACGCGTATGCCTTGATGCTTTCAGGGCACTCGTCAACTGCTATGGAAGCAGAAAGAACAAGGTTGATGCCCTCTGCGAGCTTCTCAAGTCTTGGCAAAATAGCCTCGAAGGCGGCAACATCGTTTGAGGCAATCTTGAGAGCGGAGTCAACATAAATATCGGTGATATCACTGTTGGATGCGAGGATACCAGCGATGAAGCCGCAAAGTCCCTGTGCATCGGTAATCATATAGTAATCGGTATCTATAAGTCTTGCCTTATATGTAATCTCGTGCTTAAGCTTATCACCCTTTTCGATGCAAACTACCGAGCCCTTAGTTGTTTCAGCGGCATTGTTGGTCAGTTCGATAAGTGTTTTGGTCTTTCCGGAGCCCTTTGCTCCTATCAAAATTTTAATCATTTTATTACCTCCACTTTTTAAGGCTTTGCCTTGTATATGTATATAATACACTAAAAAGAGAAATAATGCAATAGTTTTTTTATAAAAATTTCAAGAGAAATTAAATTTGTATACTTTTCACAAGAACTGATAGATAAATTAGTTATTTACAATTCTATTTTCTAGCACTTGTTTCATATCCTCGTATCCGGGCTTGCCCAAAAGTGCGAACATATTCTTTTTATATGCTTCAACACCAGGCTGATCAAAGGGATTTACACCGAGAATATAGCCCGAAATTGCACATGCAAATTCGAAGAAGTAGACAATATAACCAAAGGAGTAGGCGCTCTTGTCCTTCACATCGAGAACTATATTTGGTACGCCGCCATCGTTATGAGCCATAAGGGTTGCGAGCATCGCCTTTTTGTTTACATAGTCAAGAGTTGCGCCAGCTATAAAGTTAAGACCGTCCACATTTGCCGAATCCTCGGGGATAGTGAAACTTACACCGGGATCCTCCACATTTACAACCGTTTCAAAGAGGTTGCGACCGCCGTCCTGGATATACTGACCGAGAGAGTGAAGGTCGGTCGAGAAGATGACAGATGCGGGGAATATTCCCTTCTGGTCTTTGCCCTCGCTCTCGCCATAGAGCTGCTTCCACCACTCGTTGAGCATAAGAAGATAGGGCTCGTATCCTACAAGTATTTCGGTGCTCTTGCCTTTTCTTGCAAGAATATTTCTTATTACGGCATACTTAATAGCATCGTTATTATTAATATCAGGGGTCATGAAGCTTGTGCGAGCCTCGGCTGCACCCTTCATCATAGCATCGATATCGATACCAGCGCAAGCGATAGGCAAAAGACCCACCGCGGTGAGTACCGAATATCTGCCACCTACATCGTCAGGAACAACAAAGGTCTCGTATCCTGCGGCATCCGAGAAGCTCTTGAGTGTGCCGCGAGCCTTGTCGGTAGTGACGAAAATGCGCTCCTTTGCACCCTCTTCGCCATACTTATCAATAAGGATAGACTTAAACACGCGGAAAGCAATAGCAGGCTCTGTAGTAGTTCCCGACTTGGAAATTACATTTACGCAGATATCCTTACCTTCGCAGATAGAAATAAGCTCGGTAAGTGCTGTGGTAGAAATATTGTTTCCTGCAAAGTAAATATCAGGGGTATCCTTTTTAAGATTATTGTAAAGAGGGCTTTTTACAAACTCAATTGCAGCCCTTGCTCCAAGATAAGAGCCACCGATTCCAATAACAACAAGTATGTCACAGGATTTCTTAATCTTTTCAGCGGCAATCTTAATTCTTGCAAACTCTTCCTTGTCATAGTTTTCGGGTAAATCAACCCAGCCAAGGAAATCGTTACCAGGACCATTTTTTCCTACAAGGAGGTTGTATGCTGCGGTTGCAGCGGGCTGTAAATTTGCTATTTCGATCTCGTTTACGAATCCACCCAAGAATTTATCATTTAGTTTGATGCTCATAAAATCCTCCAATATCTTTTTTTACTTATATTATACAATAGAGAATTTTACTTTTCAAGGTATTAAAAAAATATTTAAAAAAATAATATTCTAATTTCCTATCAAAATTGACATAAATATCCTGAAAATTATCTCAAAAACCCCTATTCGCTCTATGTCCTCATCTATATATATATCACTCTCGCCTATTTTCTCTTCATTTATATAATAGGATATTTTCCCGACAACTTCCCCACTCTTTAGCGGTGCGTCAATATATTCTGGGAGCTCGTATTTTATCTCTACACTTTTTACCTTCGACTTGTCTACAAGCCTTGTAAAGCCCTTTGTATGTAGGTCCACCTCATCAACTCTTCCAAATCTAACCTCTCTGTTGTCGACAATTCTCCCATTATCCTTGTAAATAGCAAAATTGGAAAAACCATAGTCAAGCATTGTACGGGCGGCCTCGTTTCTCTTATCCCTCGTTTCGCTACCCATAACAACGGCAATTAGGTGCAAATCCCCTCTTTTTGCAGTAGCGCTCATACAAAATCCTGCCTTGTCGGTAGAGCCTGTTTTTAAGCCGGTGCATCCATCGTAATATCTAACAAGCCTATTTGTATTGGTGAGTATAAATTGACCGTCACGAATGCTATCCTGCCATACGTTGCTATATTTTAGAATGATATCTCGCTTGATTAGTTCGCGTGACATAAGCGCAATATCATAAGAGGTGCTATAATGATTTGTTGTTGTATCGTCAAGCCCTGTACAGTTTTCAAACATCGAGTTTTTCATACCAAGCCCCAATGCTTTTTCATTCATCTGCTCGACAAAGGCTTTTTCCGATCCGTATATATGCTCGGCAAGTGCTACTATTGCATCATTTGCACTTGCAATGACCGTACTCTTTATAAGCTCCTCGACCGAGAATATCTCCCCTTCCTTGAGGAAAATCTGGCTTCCACCCATACCCGAGGCATTGCTGCTTACGGTCACATTGTCCTCGAGTTTTATTCGCCCGTCCTCCAGTGCCTCACACACAATTAGAAGCGACATGATTTTTGTAACAGAGGCAAGCGGTAACTTTTGGTTAGGCATAGAAGAATAAAGGACCGTCCCTGTTTCTGCGTCCATAAGTAGGGCACTTTTCGCCTGTATATCTAGCGAAGTAGTCACCGAATTATTGTTTTCTGCCTCGTTATTTGTGCTGTTATCTCCAATTGTCTCATTAGTGGATGCAAAAACCAATATGCCAGAACTGCAGAAAATCGATAGTATAATAGTAAATATAAGTATGTTTTTAAGCATAAAAAATCCCCCTCTTTTTTATAAATATATTCCCATGGATTAATATTTATGTAGGAGGAGGTTATTTATTTTTTAGATAGGTAGCTCTTTCGATATGGAAAATTTCCATATCTCTTTTTCCCGTTCTGTGGGTGTATGCTCTGGGGACAGACATATAGTATGTCATGCCCAGGCGCTCTGCGACCTTTCTGCTTTTTGTATTTTCCTTTATAAATCTTGCCTCGATTTTGGATAGCCCAAGCACCTCAAAACCGTATTCTATCACCCTTTTTGTCGCCTCTGTTGCTATACCCAAATTCCAGTAGTTTGCAGAAAGTACATAGCCGACCTCGGCGGAGTTTTTTGACAGGTCGAAGGCAGAAAAACCACAGGTGCCAATCATTTTGCTCTCAAATTCTACTCCCCAGGTGTAATACTTTAGCTTCTTATACCCATTTTGAATAAATTCTACAAACCTTCTCGTATACTCTTTATTCTTATGCGGGTCCCATAAAAGAAACTCGGATACCCTCATATCGGTGGCATATTCGTGTATATCATCTATGTCAGAGTGGGTAATTTTGCGTAAAACAAGACGGGGGGTGTATATAGTAGGTATCTCTCTAAATATTTCTAAATCCTTGGCGGTCATACCATTCTCCCCCTTCTTTTTATACTTATAATATCACCTTTTATCTTCTATTACAACATAATTTAAAATATTTTAATAAAATTTGTTTTTTATATTGTTTTTTTCTCTTCGATATGATAACATTATAGAAGTAAAAAGTGAGGTATTATCGTGGGAAATAGTGATAAAAAGGGCTTCCGCCTGTTTAACCGATTCCAGCGTGATAGCCGCGGCCTTAGTAAAAGCAAGGCGGATAGCGGCTTTGGCTTTAAGCGTTTCTTTACAACATTTAGAGACAGTTTTAATAAAATAATGTTCTGTAATATATTTATGGTGCTTGGCAATTTCCCTGTTATTTTTATAATTGCCGCACTTTCGGGATACACACAGGCAGAGGCATATCTGCCTATGCACGATATATTCCAGAATCTCTCGGCGCACTTTTTCACCGAGGCTCCGTCTGCGTCCTCTATGGTGTTCTATGCTCTTGAGGGGCTACAAAACCAGATTTTAGTACCTACGACGACCACATATGTGTTTTATGGCATAGGTGCTTTGACGCTCTTTACCTTTGGTTTAGTAAATGTAGGTACAGCATACATACTTCGTAATATTGCTATGGGCGAGCCTACCTTCGTTTGGTCCGACTTCTGGTACGCGATAAAGAGAAACTGGAAGCAGGCTCTCCCCTTTGGTATTATAGATATTGCAATTAACGCAATTCTTCTTATCAATATCTATTCTATGTATGTGGATATGTCCACATCAACCACCGCAAACCTGTTTACAAGCACCATGTTCTGGTCTAATATAGTTATATTCATCCTCTATTTTGTGATGCGTTTCTATATTTATATCCAGATGGTCACCTTCAAGCTTTCTATTCTTAAAATCATCAAGAACTCGCTTATCTTCGCCGCCCTTGGCATTAAGCGTAACGCCATAGCCCTTTTGGCTATAATCCTGCTTATTATAACCGAGATTTCGCTTCTCTTTGGCTTTGGCGGTATTCTTGTATCGATTGCTGTGGCGCTTCCGCTTTTGATTTTGTTCTCCGGTTTTGCTTATATAAAGGTCTATGCCGCATACTATAAAATCAAAGAGGTTATGATAGATCCCTACAAAGAAGAGCATCCCGACCCCGAGGTAGAAGAAGAGGTCATAATGATTGATGACGTTACCGAGGCAGAGCGCCTTGAAGAAATCAAACGTCGCAACGGTATTGAATAAGTTATAATTATCATTAAGTGTTAAATGAAATTAGAGAGAGCATCTCGGTCGTATTTTGCCGATTTGTTCTCTCTTTTTGTTTATCATTTCATATTCTCGACAAGTGTATCGAGCGTGCCAAAGGTGTACCCTTCTTCCCTCCAAGCATCTATAAGCTCGGGTAAAATCTCTACATTCGTCCTTGAGGTCGGGTGCAAGAGAATTACGGCTCCGGGGTGCGTGCAGGCGAGCAGCTTTTGTGTTGATATATTAGCATTCGGCTGCTTCGAGTCGTCCCAGTCGGCGTGCGCCATGCTCCAAAATATTGTCTTGTAGCCCAGCTTTTCTAAAAGGAGCACGCACTCTTCGTTGTATCTGCCCTCGGGAAATCTAAAATATTTTGGCATTGTGTGGCCTGTTTTTTCTTCGTACAAGCATTCAAGTGCTTTGAGGTTGTTCTCAATTTCGGTTTCATTTAGTTTGGTTAGGTCCTTGTGATTTTTAGTGTGGTTTGCCACTATATGCCCCTCGTTAACCATACGAATGATAAGGTCGACATTTTTTACTATAAGATTCGATAGAACAAAGAATGCGCCCGTAACACCCTTCTCCTTTAATATATCGAGTATTTTTTCGATATTACCATTCTCATACCCTGCGTCAAAGGTAAGGTAAAGTATCTTTTCCTCCTTCCCCTTGTCCGAAGAGTCTACAAAATAGCATTGGTGCTCGCTTAAATACTCCGCTTCTCTTGGAAAAGCGGGCGTTTCATTACCCCTCTTTATAAAGTACCAGTTCTTCCCCGTTTCTGCCCCTGCTGGAATAGTACCGTAAAAAACGAAAATAAAAAGCATCAACAAAGATACAGAAAGCCTTGATATTCTTGAAAATTTCATATGGTTTTCCTCTTTTATTTAGATTTATGCCTTTTTATTTTTTTCATTTACAATAATTATATGCCGCCTCTTTGTAGTAACTATATTCTATAAATACACAAATTTGTAAGTAAAAATAAAAAAAGGAGCATCTACTCGCGGTAGATGCCCTAAAAATTACTTATACTTTCTTTTTCTTGCAGCCTCAGACTTCTTCTTACGCTTT
>JAZSMN010000262.1:0-2322 GCA_045535925.1 Eubacteriales bacterium | reverse complement strand
TTGGCCTCCGACTTGTTTTTTGGTATAGATGAGAGCTGGCTGGATGTCACCGCGAGTGGGCGACTGTTTGGCTCGGGCGAGGATATTGCAACCGAGATCAGAAGGCGTGTGAGAGTAGAGCTTGGCATCACCGTGTCTGTTGGAGTGTCCTTTAACAAGGTGTTTGCAAAGCTAGGCAGCGACTACAAGAAGCCTGACGCGACAACGGTTATTAGTCGCGAGAATTTTAGAGAAATTGTGTACCGCTTGCCTGCCTCGGACCTGCTTTTTGTCGGTAAAGAGACCGCCTCGGTGCTCGAAACCTTGGGCATAAGGACAATTGGCGAGCTTGCGGAATTTGACGAAGAAACTCTGATTAAAAAGCTTGGTAAGGCGGGAAGAATGCTCTCACTCTATGCGAGGGGGCTTGACGAGAGCCCTGTTGTGCCGCCCTCACAGGCAGAGCCGATAAAGAGTATTAGCTCGGGTCACACCTTCAAGCGGGATTTGCTAACCAAGGAGGAGTGCAAAAAGGGGATATATCCGCTTGCAGAGGAGATAGGAATGCGCCTGCGTTCGGGTGGTTTACGGTGTAGTACGGTTTCTATCACGGTAAAGGACTCCAGCTTTGTTTCGGTCGGTAGGCAGAGGGGCATTTCACCAAGCAGCGACATAGGTAGCGAGATAGCCGAGGTGGCCTATTTGCTTTTGCTTGAATGCTATCGCCCGGGCAACCCCATTCGCTCTATCACCGTGGGGGTAAGCGGCTTGGTTGATGCTTCTCTTGAGATGGAACAGCTTGACATTTTCGGCTCTACAAATGCCGAGGCGAGGATCAAAAGCAGAAAAAAGGAAGAAACTGTCGACCTTATAAGAAATAAGTTTGGCTCGGATGCTATCTTCAGCGGCTTTAACCTCGAGGATGAGCTTTGATTTGTGAAAAATCTAAAAATCGATACATGAGAAACATGCAAAAAAGAGTAGTATTATTTACATTTTCGGACTATCCTTTATATTTTGCCTATTAAAGGTAAAAAAAGAACCTCCCACGGGGAGGTTCTTTTATGTAATTAGTTAAGTTCGCCGCAAGCCTTGTCAACGATACGAACTGCACGACCAAGAAGCTCATAGCACTCGTCGCCAACGGTTCTCTCGTTGATAACAGCGTCCATATCAGCGGTAAGCTCGTTGTCATCATCAACATAGAACTTAATCCATCTGTAGGAAGCGTTCATCTTGTTGCAGTACTCGTATGCATCAAGAAGCTGGTTCTGCTGGAACTCAACGATGGAGTACACCTTGAGAGCCACGGATTCGCCATCCTCATCGAAGAAGAAGGAGAAAGTAAGGCTGTCGAAGTTGTCGCCTTTGTACTTGATGTATACATAGGGCTTATCCTTGCTTACATCGTACTTTACGCCCTCTCTCTTGAGGACTGCGACAAATTTGTCTACCATCTTAAATGCGGGCTTTTTTCCAAATCCAAACATTGTTAGACTCCTTTCGGTTAGTATTCAATAGTATTATATCATCACAAAATAATTTTGTCAATAAAAATAAAAAAGTTTTTCATAATTTAGGCGAAAATTTGTTGACAAGTCCATAGGCGTGTGCTATTATATAATAAAACAACTGTTTTAAGGAGAAAAAACATGATAATTGCAGCAGTTGGAAAAAATGCGTCGGGTAAAGACTACTTCCTCGATTTTATTTCCAAAGAATTTGGTGTTCCGCTTCTCTCGATAGGCGATGTAGCTAGAGAACTTGCAGAACAGGAGGGTCTTGAAAAAACTCGCGAAAATCTTCACCTTGTTTCGCAAAAATACATGGGTCTTTATGGCCAGGATTTCTTCCCCAAGAGACTCATCGAAAAGATTAAGAGCCTGGGTAGCGAAACCGTGCTTGTTTCGGGCATTCGCCCCCCCTCGGATGTAACGACATTCAAAGAGGCATTTGGCGAGGACTTCTTCCTTATTGCGATTGTTGTAGAGAGCGACCGACAGAGATATGAGCGCACCCGTGCACGCGGCTCGGCTCGTGACAATGTTACCTTCGAGCAGTTCCTCGAGCTTGACAAACACGAGGAAGAGCTCTTCCACACCTCTGTCACTATGGGTATGGCTGACTACCAGTTCCTCCGCGGTGATTTTCCTGATGAGGAATATCACGAGATGATACGCGCCTTCTACAAGAAGAGATTTCTTAAATAATTTTGTAAACCATGGTGGTTTGTTTCTACATAATGTAATCTTTTATTTTTTTTAAAAAAGTCCGGTGCAAAACCGGACTTTTTCTATTCTTGTGAGAGCAAAAACAAAGCCTCGGCACCCGAGGGCATTGCCT
>JAZSMN010000081.1:0-1973 GCA_045535925.1 Eubacteriales bacterium | reverse complement strand
CGCGAATGCGAACAAAATCACCCCATTCTCGAGGAGAAAAGCCAGGGGAAGGATGCGGCCTTCAAGGAAAAAGAGGAAGCCACCTCTCGCATAACCGACCTTACGACCTTAAAGGGTAGGATAGAAAACGCGGACAAATTGACCGAGAGCCTCGCTTCCGCAAGAAGCGAGTACGAACAGGCGAAGGAAAAGGCAAGAGTTACCCTTGAAAGTTATACCGAAAAAAATTCGAGATTCCTCGACGAGCAGGCGGGAATACTCGCGCTTACTCTAACAGAGGGCACCCCCTGTCCTGTTTGCGGCTCGCTCACACACCCCACCCCTGCCGAGCCCTCGCAGGATGCCCCCACCGAGGCTGATGTAAAGAAGGCCAAGAAAGAGAGCGACAAGGCACAGAAAACGAGGGAAGAAAAAAGCCTGGAGTGTCAAAGCATCTCTACAAGACTTAAGACCGAAGAGGAGGAAATAGCAAAGAGCATAGCCCTCTTGTTTGGCGAGGGAGCAACCGTTACCCTCGAATTTGTAGAGTCTGCAATAACCGAATATGATGCCAAAAAGACCGCCCTTGATAAGAGAATACAAGAGATAGAGGACTCTACCGAGGCACTAAAAGAGCTTGACAAGAATCTCTCGGATTACAGGACCAGGCGCGCAGGACTTGTGGAAAAGGTAGAGGGCTGTGTCAAGACCATAGCCTCAATTTCCGAGGACAAAAAGGCCACCGATTTAGAGATAGAGACCATAATCTCAACCCTAGAGCTATCCACCAAAAAGGCGGCAGAGGACGAGATTAAGTCGCTTGTCGAAAGAAAGGGCCAAATAGACGAGGAAATCGAGCGTATTACAGACAAGCTTGCTACCGCACAAACAGGCCTTGCGACGGCAAAGGCGAACTTAGAGAGCAAAATCGACGAGCTTTCCAAGACCACAGAGGTCGACACCGCTACTATCGACCAGCGCAAAAAGGAGCTTCTCGCCGACAAAACCACCCTCCAAAATGAGAGGGAGACCGCCTCTACCGGTATACAGACCAACTCTCGCGCCCACAAAGATATAGAACAAAAATATGCCGCCTTCCTAAAGGTAGAAGGCGAGTATATAACCATATCCTCGCTAAACGATACATTCGGCGGCAAGACTATGGGCGAGGGAAGACTCAAGCTCGAAACCTATATCCTAACCCACTACTTTGACAGGGTGATAGATAAGGCGAATTTCAGGTTCTTACAGATGAGCTCGGGCCAGTACCGACTTGTTCGTAGCACCGAGGCAGAGAGACGAGGACAGGGCGGCCTTGAGCTGAATGTTATAGACTACTACACAGGCGCCGAGAGAAGTGTAAAGAGCCTATCCGGCGGCGAGTGCTTCAAGGCATCGCTCTCCTTGGCACTTGGGCTTTCCGACCTTATACAGAGCGACGCGGGCGGCATCGAGCTTGATACAATGTTTGTCGACGAGGGCTTTGGTTCGCTGGACGGCGAGTCGGTCGAGATTTCTGTCCGTGCCCTGATAGGACTTGGTGACGGCTCACGCCTTGTGGGTATCATATCGCACAGGCCCGAGCTTATGGCAAAAATCGACCGCCAAATAGTAGTAACAAAAGACAAGCACAAGGGAAGCAGAGCAAAGATAGTCCTATAACACCCCGCGTGTTTAAATCGTCGCATAACAAGACTAAAGCGGTAAAAACAAAAAAAGAAAACCCAACAACCGTAAGGAGTTTAATACAGGAGGGATGTTCGCCCATGGCGAATATTTTTCGCCTTGATGCTTACAAGCGAGCTTGACGCACTCTACGGCTCAAATGCGAACCCTGCGACTTGCGTCGCAGGGCAAGAAACCTCTCCCACCGTGCCAAAAGAAAAACCCAACAACCCCGTAGGGAGTTGTTGGGTTTTTGGCGCAGAGGGAGGGATTCGAACCCTCGTGTGGTGTTATCCACAAACTGATTTCGAGTCAGCCCCGTTATGACC
>JAZSMN010000236.1:0-11514 GCA_045535925.1 Eubacteriales bacterium | reverse complement strand
GTTTGCGATATGGAACTCCTCACGGAGTCTGTCGGTGGTGTAATATCTTACGTCTTTTGCGTTAGCGGCATCTCTTACTTCCATGCCCTCAATCTCCTTTTTAATATATTTTCCGTAAATTTCTATCTGCGAAAGTGCGGCGAAGGACAGTGAACCGTCCTCAAGTCGCTGTTGCTTGAGTCCTGTGAGCTTGACATAACTTGTAATCTTGGGCTCGGGGAGCTCTACAACCTGCCCCTCGGCTGTGCCAACAAGATTTGCGTGCACGCTTGTACCGTCAGAGAACTCGACATCCAGCTCCTTCCAATATGTATCGTGGGGGAAGTCTGCGCGGATAAAGATAACTACCTTTGAAACCTCAACCTCACATCCAAAGCGAACCTCGTATTCCAAATCCTCACGAAGTCCACCACCCCATGAATGGTAGGGGAACTTGCCGTGGTTGGAGTTGTCGAGAACACCGTCAATAGCATTGCGCTCGAAGAAACAGGGGTCCTCCCTGGTAACGAAGTTTGCGTGTGCGTGGGGGAAGTATTTAGGCACCAGGTGCCTGTCGTGCGAGTTGAGCGAGATGAGGCGCTCAGCAAAGCACTCGGCGTCGTCTGGCTCGGACACAACAATGCGGTGGTCATCACCGCGGAATGCCTCAGGGTGATAGCAGCAATCAAGCTCGTAGTCCCTTGGAATTACAAACTCAAAACTACCGTCGGGAAGGTAGAGTATACTCTCGGCGAGGGTGGGGTCTAATTTGATTTTTACAAACTCGGTATCGACCACATCGATGCGGAATTTGTCGCCGTCCTCGTACTCACCTATGAAATGCTCATCAATAGAAGTGCCATAGGCTTTGAACTTAACATCACCGTTGGCTCTTAGAAGTTTTAGGTTAATTATAATTATCACCTCATTTCCTTTTTATGATAGCATACTTGATATAATAAATCAATAGTAAAAGATATTTTTTATATATTTAGTTGATTATCTACAAAAGCGATTGACATATTGTGGGTTTTGGTATAGAATAAAAGGGCGAAAGGAGGATGAAAAAGCAAGATGAAAGCAACAAAAAGATTTATAGAGTCACCTATAATTTACCTCTTTGCATACCTGCTTTTGCCCGCCATTTATACCGTGGTGGCGCTCTTTGTAAACACAATTTACGGTGTGCTTACAATCAACCTCCCCGAACACTTCAAGTATTACAGCATAATAACCGAGCCCGAGGAATACGCCACCTGTCAAGCAACCCTTGCGGCTATTACAATATTTATTTCGCTCTATTTGACACAGAAGCTGTACTTCTTTCTTGACAATGGCAGATTTGAGTATATGATAGTTAAAACCGAGGGAATGTACACGATGAGCGAGGGGCTTGTGCTTTACTACAAGAGTTTTTTGCTCGACGATATAGTCACCTGTATTTTGACAAGTGCAGCTCTTTACTTACCCGCCCTTTTTATTCCCGAAAAAATTATGGATTACGGTCTTGACCTGCTTTTCTATCCAGCCAATATAATGCGAGAGCATTTTGGAGATATATGGGGGTTTGTCCTCCTCGCTTTAATAGGCACCCTGACTCGCATAATTGAGTCGATAAATGCCGTAAAATCCTACCGTGCCAACTGGCTTAGTGGCGCGATAGAATAGGAGGGGTTATGGAACAAATTCTTACATTTATAATCCTCCTACTACTCCTAATTCTCGTCGGCAAACTGCTTATATTTATCATAAAGCGCGCGAGCATGCTATCTAAAATCTACGCGCTGAAAAAGCAGTGCGGTGCAAAGATAACTTTACATTCCTTCATCTTCAGACCTATGTGGTGGAAGTGCAAAACTCCCGACATAACCGTCCAAATTCGTGACACGGTATACCGCTTGCACCTATATAACGGTGGTGGCGGAGCGAGATATGTCCACTTTGCCTCGGACAGGTTCTCGGTAGTGTACTCCAAGTGGAAAACGGTTATGCGCTCGTCAGGTGGAGTCCAGGGGCTACCAAGAAATCTCGGTCTTACCCTATCGGTAAAGGGCGAGGTTAATGTTATAGAGCCTCTATCAAGCTATGAGGGACGAGGGAAGGTCGAGAATATACTATTGTTCTCTCCTGCGCCCGCCGAGGTCTCCTATGTCACAGAAGAAAAGACGAGTATAAAGCTGGCTTTTACCGGCGACACACTTTACGGCTACAAGATATTTACACCGTCGACCTTTGCCACCTATGCAGAGAGAAAATGGAGAGAAGAGGCCGACCAATACGCAAGGTATTACTAAAACATATTTAATAGAAAAGAGGACACGTCTGTGTCCTCTTTTTATTTTTTAGGATAGATTAGATAAAGAATTAAATCCTTAAGTTTGTATAACGTGTCATATAGCAAACAACTACTCGAGGCCACCTTCAAAAAGCAGTTTCTTGAGGTCTGCCACCTCTTTTAGGTAGTAGTCACAGTTTTTGCGCATAAAGTCCTCTATCTCTTCCACATCATACGCCCAGCCAGCTGCGGCAAAATGCGCGCCAGCCGCACGAGCCATATCATATCCAGGCTTAAGGTCATCTACTACCAGGATTTCTTCGGGGCGCAGGTCGTATTTTTCCATCAAGTCAAGAATGGAATAGGGGGACGGCTTTCTGTTTTCGGGGGCCATATCCCAACCATAAATGGCATCGGGAGTTGGTAATTTGTTCGCCTCATAGTCGCGAAGTATATAACCTGTAATGGAATGCGAGGTGACGGCGATAATGCCCCCCTGTCTATGAAATTCCCAGATTATTTCTGCCATTCCGTCAAAGGTGGAGGGAATATGACTCTTCACAAATTCGCTCCAATATGCCTCTTCCTCTTTCATCTCTTCCTCGGTAAGGCCTACCTCGTCGCGAAACAGAGATATAATACCCGGGTGAAAGTTTTTTACAAAATAGCTCTCGAGGGTATAGTTGTCTACAAGGTGGGGGCGATAGTCAGCAAGATACTGAATAAAAGAGGGATAGTGAATAGTTGCGGTAGAGTTTACCACGGTGTCATCGTGGTCTAAACACAAGCATTTATATTTCATTTTTTAAGATCCATAAATAGAATTTTTGGTACGCTTACGGTATTATCACTCCTCTGTATAGTGAGTGTCGAGGATGATGTGAGCATATTCCAGCCATTCTCGTCGCCACCATAGGAAATGAGCTCGAGCGAATCGCATCCGCCAAACACATCCCCCTCCTCAAGCTCTCTTATTCCCCTTGGAAGGGCGATTCTCGAAAGAGAGGAGCAATCGGCAAAGGCATCGTATCCAACCTCTTCGACTCCGATGGGCAAAATAATATTGGCAAGAGAGGAGCAGCCTTTAAATGCGCGTCTTCCTATCTTACGGAGCGAGAGGGGCAAATCCACGTCGGCAAGCGAGCGACAGCCCTCAAAGGTGCACTCGTCGATAAGTCCCATACTGTTTGATAGCTTTACCGACTCGAGGGCAAAGCAATTCGAAAATGCGCCAAGCTCGATAAGCACACAGCTGTCGGGGATTTCGATATGCGAGAGGTTAAAGCAAAAGGCAAAGGCTCCCTGCCCTATCATATAAAGCGACTCGGACAGGCGGACGTGCGTAAGAGAGGCACAACCCTCAAAAGCGCCCTCGCCAATACGGCTAACCGTGTCAGGAAGAGTCACTCCGGTCAAGGAAGAGCAGCCAGAAAAGGCCTCGTCACCTATAACCTCAAGTCCGTATTCAAAGACTACTGTGCGAAGATTTTTGCAGTCCATAAAGGCGCAAGGAGATATGACCTTGAGGCTCTTTGGCAGATAAATCTGCTTCAAATTCTCATAGTCGCGAAAGGCGTTGTCGGTAATCTCGACCACGCCCTCTTCTATTTTTATGACCTCGTTTTCGGGCGAGTCCTCATAAAATCCGCGATAGACGACAGGCTCCTTCTCCCTCTCGGAGCCTGTGTCTATAATATTTCCTCTGTTCATCACTTAATCTTTTCAAGTGCCAGGGTGAGAGCGGCACGAGTTTCAAGATATTTTTCAAGCTTTGCGCGCTCGCCTGCTATTACCTGCGCGGGTGCCTTGGCAACAAAGCCCTCGTTGGAGAGTTTCTTCTCAAGGCGCTCTATCTCTGCCTCGTTTTTCTTCATCTCGGCAAGGAGCCTCGCCTTCTCCTTCTCGAGGTCTACAACCTCGGCAAGAGGGATATACATACTACCCGCATCGGTGGCGATCATAACCGCATCGTCGCTCTGGTAGCTGTCGGTGAGGATTACCTCGGAGACGCTTGCAAGCTTTTCAAGTATCTTTGCAGAGCGAGTAAAGCTGTCGCTGTACTTTGTTACTACAAATAGCTTTGCCTTTTTCGAGGGGGGAACGTTCATCTCTGCTCTTCTTTGACGAATAGCGGTGATAGCGCTGATAATACGGTCAACATCGCCCTGCTCTTCGCTGTAATCCATACCCGTGTCAAATTTGGGGTAGTCGGAAATGACGATAGACTCGGATGCGTGAGGCAGGGACTGGTAAATCTCCTCGGTGATGAAGGGCATATAGGGGTGAAGAAGCTTAAGAATAGTGGTAAGCACCTTTACAAGCACGCGCTTGGTAGTAATAGCGCCAGCGCCGCCCTCGAATATGCGGCTCTTTGCCATCTCGATATACCAGTCGCAGAAGCTGTCCCAAGTGAAGGAGTATATCTCGGCAAGAGCAATACCAACTTCATAATTATCGATATTGGTAGTAACCGACTGGACGAGTTTATTAAGTCCCGAAAGTATCCACTTGTCCTGGGGTGCGAGATCTTCCTCGGCATAGGGGGGCAAGGAGCTCCCCGTCCTCCTCGGTAAGGTTCATAAGAACAAAACGGGAGGCATTCCAAAGCTTGTTTGCGAAGTTGCGCGCAGCCTCTATCTTCTCGTCCGAGAAACGCATATCGTTGCCGGGTGCGTTACCTGTTGCGAGGGCAAAACGAAGCGCGTCTGCGCCGTACTTTTCTATAATTTCAAGAGGGTCAATACCATTGCCAAGCGACTTGGACATTTTTCTACCCAAAGCATCTCTTACAAGGCCGTGGATAAACACGGTGGAGAAGGGCTTCTCTCCCATATGCTCAAGTCCCGAGAATATCATTCTCGCAACCCAGAAGAAGATGATATCATATCCGGTTACAAGCACGCTTGTGGGGTAATATCTCTCAAGGTCCTCGGTGTTGTCAGGCCAGCCCATAGTAGAGAAGGGCCAAAGCGCCGAGGAGAACCAGGTGTCAAGCACGTCTTCCTCCTGGCGGACGGGTGCGCCACACTTAGGGCATACTGTGATATCCTCCTTGGAAACCTCCATATGGCCGCAAGCATCACAGTAGTAGGCAGGAATTCTATGTCCCCACCAAAGCTGACGGGAGATGCACCAGTCGTGGCAATTCTCCATCCAGTTGATATAGGTCTTGGAGAATCTTTCGGGCTCAAACTTAATATCACCATTAACGACAGCGGCAAGAGCGGGCTCGGCAAGGGGGCCCATCTTTACAAACCACTGGTCAGAGGTAAGGGGCTCGACGGTAGTCTTGCATCTATAGCAGGTACCTACATTGTGGTTGCAGGGCTCAATCTTAACAAGATAGCCCCCCTCTTCCAAATCCTTCACCATCTCGCGACGCGCGGTGTATCTATCCATACCAGCATACTTTCCACCGTACTCGGCAGAGATGCTGGCGTCATCGTTCATCACCTTTATAATAGGAAGGTCGTGGCGCTTGCCTACCTCAAAGTCGTTGGGGTCGTGGGCGGGGGTAATCTTTACGCACCCAGTACCAAAGTCGCGCTCAACATACTCGTCGGCAATCACGGGAATCTCGCGCTCTGCAAGAGGAAGAATCAAGGTCTTGCCAACCAGGTGAGCATATCTATCGTCCTCGGGGTGAACTGCTACCGCGGTGTCACCAAGCATAGTTTCAGGACGGGTGGTGGCAACCACAAGATACTCGTCGCTATCCTTTACCTGATAGCGGATATGCCAGAAGGAGCCAGGCTGCTCGGTATACTCTACCTCTGCGTCGGAAAGAGCGGTAAGACAATGGGGGCACCAGTTGATAATACGATATCCGCGATAGATAAGACCCTTGTTGTAAAGGTTTACAAACACCTCGCGAACCGCTTTAGAGCAGCCCTCGTCCATAGTAAATCTCTCTCTTGCCCAGTCACAGGAAGAGCCAAGCTTTTTAAGCTGGTTGATAATACGGTTGCCGTACCGGTTCTTCCAGTCCCATACGCGCTCGAGGAATTTCTCTCTACCGAGGTCGTATCTGGTCAGACCCTCGTTTACACGGAGCGACTCCTCAACCTTTATCTGTGTCGCAATTCCTGCGTGGTCGGTGCCAGGCACCCAAAGAGTGGAATAACCCTGCATACGCTTAGTTCTAATAAGTATATCCTGAAGAGTCTGGTCAAGGGCGTGTCCCATATGAAGGTGGCCTGTTACGTTAGGCGGGGGAATTACTATCGAAAACGCAGGCTTTTTAGGGTCGGGGTCGGGTGCAAAGTAGTTCTTGTCGCACCACTCGGCATAGAGCCTGTCCTCAAACTCTCTGGGGTTGTAGTTCTTTGCTAATTCTTTTCTCATTGGTGTATATCTCCTGTTGTTCTACATTCTGTTTAGTTGCGGGCCATAAATGGCAGACATTAGCGGTATCCCTCGTATACCACCTTGGTCTCGGTATACATACTTGCATAGGCCTCTTCGATAAGCGAATCCACATCCACCTTCCCGAGCTCGGCTACCACGTCCTCGATTCTCGGCTGAGTCTTGGGGTGGCGGGGTGTGAATACGGTGCAGCAGTCCTCAAAGGGGAGTATAGATGTCTCGAATGTGCCGTAGTGACGAGCCTCGATAATAATCTCGTTTTTGTCCATACCTATGCAGGGACGGAATACGGGAATATTAACCTGTGAGTCGGTAACTCCAAGCGCCATAAGTGTCTGTGATGCCACCTGTCCAAGGCTCTCGCCTGTGATAAGAGCTCCGCATCTATACTGCTTGGCGGTTCTCTCGGCAAGACGCATCATAAATACTCTTAGAAGCACGGTGAAGTAATCCTCACGGCATTTGTCACGGAGTTCTTCCTGGATATGTGTCAAGGATATCACATGTACGTTTATCTTAGCGCAATACTCGCACATCTCTTGTGCCAAGGTCATAACCTTTTCCTTTGCGCGCTCGGAGGTGTAGGGGAAGGACTCAAAGTGAAGCGCTTCTATCTCCATACCTCTCTTTGCCATCATACATCCGGCAACCGGTGAATCTATACCGCCCGAGAGAAGCAAAAGCCCCTTTCCCGCCGAACGAAGCGGAAGGCCGCCCGCACCACTCTCCTGGCCTGCGCGAATAAATGCGTGGTCATCTCTAACCTCGACGGTTACAACAACATCGGGATTTTTCACATCCACGCGAATACCCTTGACAGTGGAGAGAATTACACCGCCTATCTGTGCGGATATATCAGGGGATTTTAGGGGGAAACGCTTGTCCGAGCGTCTGGCATCGACCTTGAATGTCCTCTTGCCCTTCAGCTTTTCGGGAAGATATTTGCGAGCCATCTCCATAATGCTCTCCATATTCTTCTCGCATACCGCTGCGCGGTTTACACCAACTATGCCAAAGACCTTTCTTGCGACAGAGTACATACCCTCCATATCGCACATAGAGTCTTGTGGTTCGACATAAATGGTCGACTGCTTGCAATAAATTTTGAATGTGCCATAGGGGCTGGCTCTACGGCGAAGCTCCTTTACAAGGCCGCTCTCGAAGGTCTGGCGGTTTGCTCCCTTAAGGATAACCTCTCCAAACTTACAGAGTATTACCTCTTCTATTTTCTCTTCATTTTCTGTTATGTCAAAGGTAGTAAAGTCCATATTAAATGTCGGAAAAATCCTTTCTCCCGACCTTCCTCTCCTGTATCAAATTTTGCCTTTTAAGGTGTCTGGCGATTCCTTCCGCCTTGCGGGGTAGCTGTACAAAATCGACCGTGACTCCTAAAAAATATAAATAAAAACGCAGAACAATTATATATTATTTAAATACCTTTGTCAAGGGGAGGAAAAGCAAAACTTAAAATATATCGTCTACAATAGAGTAAAGACGGTCGGCAGAGGGTAAAAATGCGTAGATAATATATCCACCACGGACGACAAGTACACTCCCACACTCCCAGCCATAGGACTCGAGCAGCGACAGCCTCCCTGCTACAAGCTCGAGAATATAAAGGCGGTCCTTTGTATCCCGAGAATAGAAAACGCCCACCTCGTGCGTCATCTTTACCGAAGGAAGAATTACGAGAGCCAGCTCTGTGTCCTCGGGAATGGGAGAGAAAAACATTTGAGAAATTAAGTCGCGCGGCAGATACCCCTCCTCACCCAAGGACGCCGTGGAAGAATACAGCACCCCACCGAAATCAAGGCTCTCGCTTATGGTCCTTGCGAGAAGCTCGGGGCTGTGTATTCTATGGGAACAGGAACAAAAAACTGACACCGATATGATTATCGATGTCAGTATGCAAACAATTCTTTTCATTTTTACCCTCACCGTTTTTTTAGAGTTTATGCAAGTGAGGGGGCGTGTAGAATTATTACGACAAAATTAGACAGTAAGTTCCCCAGCCAGGTTCTTTTCCATAAGCCTCTTTATCTGCCCTTTACCAAGGCCCTGGCTAAACAAGTGATAGAGCTTTGCTACCGCGGCCTCGGTGGTCATATCCATTCCACTGACAGCGCCCGCGCTCTTAAGCCTCGAGCTTGTTTCATAGGCGCCAAGCGAAACAGTACCACCAGGGCACTGCGAGCAAACCGTGATAACCGAGCCTGAACCAAAGGCCTTCTTGATTATAGGCAACAGGTCGCCGCCACCCATAGGAATATTGCCAGCGCCAAAGGTTTCGAGCACTATGCCAGAGAGCTTTTCGGTCATTATTTCCTCAAAGAGTCCAAACTGCATTCCAGGGAAAATTTTAAGCACCCCAATAGGAACATTTAGGAAGGGACGATAGGATATTTCCTCGCCGGATTTAGGCTTTAGGATGGCACCCGTGTTGTATTTTATGCTTATTCCCACCTCTGCAAGGTGCGGATAGTTTGGCGAGTCAAAGGCTACAAGCCCGTCAGCACTCATCTTCATAGACCTGTTGCCGCGCAAGAGAATACCGCTGAAATATAGGCAGACCTCTTTAGCCACACCCTGTGCCGCGATAAGCACAGAGGTAATCAGGTTGTCGCGTCCGTCCGAGCGAATTTCTGACAGGGGGATTTGCGAGCCGGTCAGGACAACAGGCTTGTTTAGTCCGCCGAGAATGAAGGAGAGGGCGGAGGCTGTGTAAGCCATAGTATCGGTGCCGTGAAGAATAACGAAGCCGTCAAAGTCGTTGTATTTTGTGTAAACCAGCTCGGCTATTTTGTTCCACTCCTCAACACTCATGTTAGAGGAGTCAAGCAGGGGGGACATCTCTTTAAGCTCCCAAGACGGGAACCCCTCTCGATAGAGGTCGGCTATCTGTGTCATAGCCTCCTTCAAAAATCCAGGAACAGGCGAGTAACCCTTATTGGTGTTTTTCATACCAATAGTGCCACCCGTGTTAATTATAAGCACTTTTTTTCCTGCAATTACAAGCTTTTCGTTCATCTCATTTTCCCCCGTTCTGTACTCTCTCGCGGTCAATGTAGTTTTGCAAAATTATCTGTGCGGATAGTGTATCTACCGCGTCCTTGCGCTTCTTGCCATAGGTGCCGGTTTCGCCAAGGAAACGATACGCGACCATAGTGGTCATTCTCTCGTCGTAGTAGTCTATCTCTATGCTTGTGTATTCCTTCAGAATCTCGACAAAGGCACGGATGACATCGGTTCTGTCGCCTTCGCTACCATCCATATTTTTGGGTAGACCCACTATTATCCTTTTGCAGCCTCTATCGGTGGCTTCTTTTGCCACACGAATAGCGGTCTTTCGCATTCCACCCTCTTTGATTGTACCAATTCCTGTGGAAATGAGTCCAGAGGGGTCACACTCAGCAAGACCTGTGCGGACATCGCCATAGTCTACTCCGAGATATTTTCCGTGAGATAAATTCATAGCGCTCCTTTCATAATGGGGCATTTGCTCTTAAATTTTAGTGTAAAGTGCAATGATGAAGCTCGCCTTAGTCTTTAGGCTCTCTAAAGACGAGAGTCGCGCTCTTCCCTTCTCGCTTGTGCGATAGGCATAGGGGGTCATCATAAATAGATTTTTGATATCCTCGCTTTTGTCAAGCGAAATGTCATACTCGAGGTTTTCTATATGGTCGAGTGAAAAACCGGGGATTTCGGTGTCCTCGTGTTTGTTTTTGTACGGGGTGTCATAAATCGCGGCCTTTAAGGAAAAGAGGTGCTCCTCTGCCGGATAGACCATTATAAAGTGTCCACCCTGCTTTAAAACTCTCCTAACCTCATCTATAGCCAGGGGAGAAAAAACATTTACCACCATATCAATACTCGTGTCGGCTATTGGCATATCGTAGGAACTTGCCACAGCGCAATGAAGCCTCGAGCAGCGACGCAGTGCATAGCGCACCGCATCACGCGAAATATCGAAGGCAAGCACATTGGTATCGCCGTCACGGCTAAAGATATCCTCTTCTACCACCGAGGTGTAATATCCCTCGCCGCATCCCGCGTCAAGCACTCTCCCAAGAGGCAGTGTGTTTTCAAGCACTAGGTGGCTCACCCTATCTGCCAGGGGACTGTAAAAGCCACCGTTCAAAAAGCTGCGACGAGCCTCTACCATATAACGATTATCGCCGTGGACCCCTCCCCCATTACCGAGCAAGAGGTTGTAGTACCCCTGCCTCGCTCTATCAAAGGAGTGCCCGTTTTGGCATACGGCTCGGCTACTTTCCTCGGTAAGAGAGCCTTTGCATTTAGGACATATATAGTGCATAGATATTTCCGTTTCTTTTATATTTTAGGTCCAAAAAGTAGACCGTAATCATTGTTTTGTTATATTTTATGAGGTTTTTGAGGTTTTACAATTGTATATTATTCCGCGAAGTTAAAAACAAGCGCTAACAACATAACAGTCACTCACAACGAGAGCTGCAAGACGAAGGTTTAACTTTGGAGGAGGTTGCGCTAAAGCCTTAAATGATATGCTGGTTAGTAGAAATTGCGCAAGACGATGCAAACCGAGCGAGCAGCCCGACGGTGTAGTCACCTACGGCGAGAGCTGTAAGACGAAGGTTTAACTTTGGAGGAGGTTGCGCTAAAGCCTTAAATGATATGCTGGTTAGTAGAAAATTCGCAAGACAAGGCAAAGCGAGCGGGAAGCCCGACGGCGTAGTCACCTACGGCGAGGGCGACAAGTCGAAGCTTTAACGCAGTATTGCGGATTTTATACAATCAGCATAGCGTCGCCGAAGGAAAAGAACCTGTACTTCTCCTCTACTGCTGTTTTGTATGCGTTCATTACTTGTTCTCTGGTTGCAAGGGCGCTGACGAGCATTATGAGGGTGCTTTCGGGG
>JAZSMN010000208.1:0-5245 GCA_045535925.1 Eubacteriales bacterium | reverse complement strand
AGTTGCGCCGTGCCAGTGACCGGTAGCATCTGCAGACCAGCCCGAAGCAAAGGTGTGCTCGTGAGGAGGGGTGGGGGTGCCGCAAGATGCAAGTATGAACGAGAGCAACATTGCGACTAAAACCAAAGTAGCGATTTTTTTCATAATAGCCTCCTATATATTTTTTTGGTTTTACTAAGTTAAGTGCTACTCTTTACATAGTAGCCACAAGCGAAGAGCCATTGGTCATCCTCACCTGCGTGGTAGGGGGGATCGGATTTAAGTTCTGCCCAGCCGTTGCCGTCCATAAAGTATCTCTGCGAAACGGCAAACTTCTGTAAGAAGTCCTTAAGTTCCTCGGTTACAGGACAGAGTCCATCGGAATTGGCAACACCTGAGTAGCCGACGCATCCGATAGCGTTGGCAGGGACTTTTCTGCACTCGTCAAGACAACGGGTACAGGTAAGTGGGCATCCTCCGTCACAGACACCACTTGTACGGCAGGGACAATTTCTGTTGCAGAGATAGGGGCCTGTGGTTGCCTGTGGGTTGGTTTCTAGGGGATCGACTGTTAAGGCATAGTAGCCCTCTATGAACAGCTTGTAGTTTTGGGTGCCGTTTTCCACCGTCAAAGCCTTGTTTCCTGCCGCCTCTATGAAATTAAAGGGAGCATCGGTAAAGGATGTGGGGGAGGTAATATGGGCGTAGAGTATAGGTCCAAAACCGCCTGTTTCGGGGTAGGCCTCTAAATCATAGACGTGATAAAATCCTGTTTCGGGATTTAATTTATAAAAATCGTCCTCGAAGATGTTTTGACCGCCTATATTCTTCTCTGCCCCGACAAATACGTAGTCATCGCCATACTCGTGGCCTGGCTTGTAGCCAGTAACCTTGTCAAGCTCGGTGGGGACTATGATATCCGAGGGGATACCTGTCGCATCATACTCGCCCTCGTAGGACAGGCAAAAGTCCACATACAAGGGATAGTCGCCGTCGGTGATATCCGCCAAAATGCCAAAGGCGTATACTACACTACCATTCTGGGATATGTTGTCATCATCGACATAGACCTGGTATTTGAAGTTGGAGGTAAAGCCCGAGCTTCCGCCGTCAACGACAATGGGAGTGGGGTTTTTCCACTGAGCAGAGCCCTCGTGAATATGGAGTATCGGGTTTACGTTGTTGTAATTTGCGTCTACCCAGGACTGTATCGAATAGGTACCGGGCGCGGTGGGAGCAAACTGGTAATAGACCGCTTTGTCCGCCTTTTTAATAGTGGCGCGGTAGACGCCGGGGCGAGATATATTGATAATGTTATTATAGTAATCTGAACCCGACTTCTTGCCTGTGTCTATTATCTTGTAGATTTGTATCTTGACGGCTCTATTATCATTGGTTACCTTGGTCTGGTTGGGGTTGTAGGTATAGCCCTCGGGGAGGTTTATGAGAGTGACATTGTAGTCACCGTCAAGTCCCTGTACCTCTGCCCTGCCCGTCTCGTCAACCGTGGCGGTGTGGAAGGTGTAACCGTCCGACCACTTGACCTCGGTCTTGGTGTTTTCGTAGTCGGCGGGGATAAAGGGCGCGCCGTTGTATTCAAGTTCTACCGAAAAGGTGTAGCCCTCGGTGGTGTTTCCACCATCAGGTGGGTTGGGCGTGTCGCCCTCGTCACCGTGGTCGGGGTGTGGTGTCTGTATAGTGCCACAGGAAAAGAGAGCAAAAACAAGCAGAAGCGTTACAATATTAAACAATATTTTCTTCATCATTTACTCCTTTCAAACTCTCTTTTTCCGAAATAGCGAGATAATGTCCGCCCATTTTACCTTGCGGATAATAACGTCGGTAACGAAGAGTACAACCGTCAAGACAAACAGGGGTACTGTAAAGTCTACCACATAGGTAGTCAGGTTTTCGCTGTCGTACTCGTAGGTGGGGATCTCTCCCTCGGTTATCTGTCCGCGGTTCTTGATTGCTCTATATAGGAGCGCGGGAGAATAGGTAGCGAAGGCATCATGCTCGCTGTAATAGGACAGGTAGATAAACCTCTCGGCCTCATAGGTCTTGCCCGAGTATGAGTAGGTGAGGTTTAGAGTGTAATTGCCTATCTCGTCAAGGTCAAATCTGTAATAGTACTTTGCCGAGTCGAAGGTAAGGGGGTATTCAAGCACCTCGCCTGTTGGGGTAGTAAGTTTAAGAATAGCCACCGCATCACTCTTAAGCGTAGCAGGGATAAGCTCCACAAGGGCGGTAGTGCCCTCCTCGGTAATTTTAATATCAAAGGGAACGTCTATCTTCTCCTCGGGGATATTCTCGGAGGCGATGTTTGAGAGGAAGTTTTTGCCCTCTCCATCGTTCCAAAGCGACACCCACTCGCCACTGAGTGAGGAGGTGAAGACGGCTACCTTGCCGTTTCCGTAATCAGAGTGGGCATAGAGGGGTACCTCTACAACACCGCCGCTCGCCTTTACATAATCAACGGTAAGGACAACGGTGGCATTGTTCTTTGCCTTGGAATTTACAAAGCCAAAGACGTTTGGTAGGGATATAATACCATTAACGGTAGCGTCGCTTAGACGTTTGATATGCACCGCGCTCTCTGCCTCTATGATGCTCTCGGTCAGGTCGTCGGCAATCTCGGAGGAGAACTGGTCCTCGAAGCTGTCGGCACTTTCGATATAATAGTAGTTGCCGCCGCCTGCGCTTGCGATGCCCTTCATTGTAGTTATGGCATCCTGTTCCTTGCTATAAATGTTTATAGTAGATACAGTAATTCCGCCGGCAAGCATATTTTTGGCTGTGGCTATCGCTCCGTCTTCCTCGCTGGTCTTGATATAAGAGAGGCCGTCAGAGATAAGCACAACCTCCTTGTCGGAGTAATCGAGGTCAGCCATAAACTCATAGGCTCTGTCCAAAGCCGAGCCGATAAGTGTGCCCTGATATGGCTCGAGGGCGTCTATCTTCTCGGCAAGAGAGGCACGGTTAGCCGCCTCGGTGGGAAGCGAAACGGTATACTGCTCGCCCCAGAAGGCTATGATAGCCACCTTGTCGTCATCCTCAAGGATATTTAACAGGGCTTTTGCCGCATCCTTGGCAATCTTCATACGATATGCAAGCTCCATACTACGGGACATATCGATGAGAATTGTCATAAGCTTGGTGTCCCTGTTCTTGTTGTCGAAGGATACAGGGAGCATATTTTGAAGATTTACAAGCACCTCGTCGGTCTTGTTTTGTATATTATTGTTGCCAAAGGTGACAAGACTCTTGCCAAACAGGGAGACCACCTTGTCAAGACTGTTTACAAAGGAGGCATAATTTGTAAGCTCGCGGACATCCACATCCGAGAGAAGTATCTCGTCATACTTGGCGAGAGCCTCCACGGTATAGGGGACATCCTTGCCGCCCTTTTTGTTTATGTTATAGACATCGATAGTGGCATTCTCTCCAAACATTGCGCGTGCCGCGTCGGCATCTGCCGCCTTCGATGTGATAAGCAACACCGACAAATCGCCAGAGACACTCTGGGTGAAGGAGAGCGAATTGTTGTATAGCGACCCGTCCTCCTCGGCGCTCACACTAACGGTATAGAGGAAGTCGCCCTCCTCGGATGTAGGAAGGGTGAAGCTCTCGAGGTTGAAGCCCTTGGTGAGATTGGCTGTACGAACCTCTATCTCCTCATCTCCTCTTTTAAAGGTTATGATGCATCTGCCGGAGTAGTTTGACATAAGGAGCACCTCGGCAATCGACTCATGTCCACGATAGGTAGACTCGGTGTAGTCGACAGAGGAAACCTGTACCTCGCCCTCGCCCTCTTTTATGTTGCTATCAAGGTAGATAGCATCGACAGAGATGCCGGAGGCAAACAGGTTATCCACCGTACGAACAAGTTGCGAGTCCTGGCCTGTGGCATTTTGTCCTGCGTCGGTGATAAGGATTATCCTCTTTATCGAGTTTTCAGAGAAAAGTCCTGTGGCATAGCGAAGCACGGAGTTTATATCGGTAGATGTGCCGTCGACGGTGGTGTGGCGAACACTACGGATATCCTCATCAAACCCCGAGAGAAGTTCGTAGTCCCTACCAAAGGTGACAACCGCCAGTCCGGAGTTTCCAATTAACGAGTCCTTGATTTCGCCAATATACTCGTCTATCTTGTCGGCGTGGGTCTTTGCGGAGTCCGAGGTGTCCGCCAACACAATAACCTCGGTCCTTGTAATAACACTGGTAAACACTGTGCCCGCCATAGCGAGGGTGATACAAAGTGCCATACATATGTGAATTATCAAAGAAGTGGTTGTAGCACGTGAGCTGTTATCCCGCCTTACGGCGATAATGTACGGAATAACCACCGCAAGAAGAAGCGGTATGGCTACAAGGAGTAGAATTGGATTATCGAAGCTGATACTTTTCATAGCAATAAACCATCCAATCCATAGAGAATAACAGGGCGAGGGCAATAAACAGGATAGTAAGGTTGTCAAACATTCCGTCTATTCCGCCCTCCGTGGTCTGTCCTACAAGTCCTACCTCGCCGCCCTCGGTATAGGGGTTGCGTTCTGCCTCGGGGAAGGAGGAGAAAATGTAGTAGTCGCGCTCGTTACCCGCCGTGGTAAGAGTGACCTTATAAACACCGGCCTCGGTGAGTATATGCTCGGCCGTGGCAGAGGTTGTATCAAGATATATGGAGCTGCCGAGGGGGCTCTCGACAACTATGCTCTCGCAACCGGATATAACATTAACCGTCAGGGTGTCGCCTGTGGTGTAGTCGGTCTTCTCAAGCACGGTGGGGAAGGAAAACTCGACAAGGTTGCGTGTCAGGGCAACGAAATCGTAGAGCATCGGGAAATTCGACTCTTGGAGGTCGAAGGCGAAGACTACCTCTCGGTTGCCATAATCGTTGGTGCCTGTAAATACTACCGGGTTGCCCTTGTACTCAAGGAGAGTGTAGAAGTTGTTGTAAAGGCTACACTTCATAAACTCGGTAAGGAAGATATCCTTGCCATTCATTCCACGAAGAAGATTCTTTACAGTGGTGGCAGAGGAGCCCGAAAGCGAGAGCTCCATAGCATCCTCGGGGGCATAGACATCCTGTACCGAAAATCCGGAGCCAGATAGACTGACGGTGGGGATGAAGAACCAGACCGCGCCGCTTTTTGGCATAGCCGAGGGGGTAAATCCGTCAAAGATATAGAGGTCATAGCCACTCTGCTCTTTGTAAGAAGAGGGGGAGATGGCATCGACGAAAATGTGTCCGCCTACCGAGGTGATA
>JAZSMN010000057.1:0-2305 GCA_045535925.1 Eubacteriales bacterium | reverse complement strand
CTTCGAGCTGACAAATCTTACGCACTTCTTTGATAAAAGTGCAGCAGGGATAAGGAAACGCAGAGTGCTTCCACTCTCTTTACACTCAAGGGGCGAGGAAATAGAGGATTTTCTTGCATTTATTCCGACCACTCTGACATCGCCGCCTGCCTCGGTGACCTCTGCTCCAAATGCTCTCATGCAATCAATGGTTGCACTTACATCCAGACAGCTTGAAACACCGCGGATAACACTCTCTCCCTCGCATAGCATAGCACAAATAAGAAGCCTGTGTGCCATGGATTTCGAGGGCGGCGCCTTGACTGTGCCACTTGCCCTCGAAGGGGTAATTACTACTCGCATTAGTTCTTTCCTCGCAAATAATCTACTAACAAATCGATGGCCTCGATATATCCACCGACACCCTTGCCTAAAACTGAGGCAACGGCAGAGTCTCTGATGAAGCTCTTATGGCGAAAATCCTCTCGCTCCAAGGGATTTGAGATATGGATTTCCACATAGGGCAGAGCCGCGGATTTAAGCGCGTCAAGAATAGCCACGCTGGTATGGGTATATGCCGCAGGATTTATAACTATTCCGTCAATCTTCTTATAGAAAGCATCTTGAATAATATCTACCAAAGCACCCTCGTGATTTGACTGGAAGCACTCTACCTCCACTCCGATATCCTTGCAGTGCTCAGAAATCGAGCTCTCTACCTCGGTAAGTGTAGTAGAGCCATAAATTTTGGGCTCTCTCACACCAAGCATATTAATGTTTGGTCCGTTTATTACAAAAATCTTCATAGGTAAATCCTCATAATGTGTAAAAGTCTTTGATAATTTCCTCGGCTACAAGAGGGGCATCCTTGTCTGCTATAATCCTCTTGTCAGAAGAGGAGAGGTAGAGGTCATATCTTTCCATAAACCTCTTCTCAATTGCCGCCTTGTCGCTTGCAAGAGGTCTATCCTCGGTGGGTACAAGTAGGTGTAGGGGTCTGTCGATAAAGTATATTTTACCGTTTTGCTTCAGGTCTTCAATATTTGTGGGATTAAGCACTACACCCCCACCCGTGGCGAGAATTTTGCCACTTAAGAGTGAACAATTATTTACAATTCTGCACTCTATATTCCTAAAACCGCCCTCGCCAAGCTCCCTGAAAATTGTTGGAATGTCGCATCCCTCTTCGCTTATAATTAGCTCGTCTGTATCGAGAGTCTCTCTGTCGAGCCTCTCGCCAAGTATTCTACCAACAGTGCTTTTTCCTGAGGCAGGCATACCTATAAGAACGATGTTTTCCTTATCTAAAAGTATCTTTTTGTATATCCTTTCTACTGTGCCACGAGGATAGGTTTTGTCAAGGAAAATTTCGCTTGCTCGCACAGCCTGTGCCACCAACATATATAGGCCACCCTCGGTCTTTATTCCTCGTTTTTTAGCCTCGAGTATCAGTCTTGTCCTCAAAGGGTTGTATATAGCATCGATAACACCCTCAAGTGAAGCAAACCGACTTAAATCGATTGGACAAGCATCCACATTTGGGTACATTCCAAGGGGGGTAGTATTTACTATAATCTCGGCATCCGTGTGCTCTTTTTCTGCTGTTCCGTAGTCTATTATTCCGTTCCTTGCCACTCTGCCCACGGTTACAATCTCGCCCGCACCGAGGTGACAGAGCACAGCCCTTGCGGTTTTTGAAGTACCGCCCGAGCCAAGCACAAGCGCCTTCTTGCCGGAGGCATCTATCCCTGAGTGTTCAAACAGCGACACCATACCATAAAAGTCGGTGTTAAAGCCATATAGCTTGCCATTTCTATTTACAACCGTGTTTACAGCACCGATAAGACTTGCGTGCTCGTCAATCTCGTCAAGATATGGGATAACCGCCTCTTTGTAGGGTATAGTGACATTTATCGCACAAAAGTCGGCCTCTTTCATAAAGGAGTCAAGCTCATCCCTCGCAACTTCACGCAGTTCATAGGGGTAGTCAGCAAGTAGCGAGTGTATCTCGCGGGAAAAGCTGTGCGAAAGCCTTTCGCCTATGCACCCGTACTTCATCTTTCCCCTCCTGCAAGGTAGTTCGTGCCGTATTTTGTAACAAGCAGGTCGGAGAGTGTTATCGCCGTGAGCGCATCTACAACAGCACACACTCTGTGTATAATAGCGGGGTCGTGCCTGCCTTTTATTTCTAGTGTACAGTTTTTCTTTTCTTCCAAATCCACGGTTTCCTGCTCTCTGAAGATAGAGGGTGTGGGCCTTACAGCACAGCGGAAAATGATAGGCATACCGTTGGTAAGTCCACCGTTTATTCCACCGTTATTGTTTG
>JAZSMN010000189.1:0-5279 GCA_045535925.1 Eubacteriales bacterium | reverse complement strand
ATACTGTCCTTCTTCAAGGTCGGTAAAGATGCTTGCTACGGTGCTATAGTTTTCACCGTCTATAACCGTATCAACTTCGTTTGGTTGTACATTCGAGGTGGGGAATATCGCCTGTACGATATTATTGATGAGGGTTGGACCTACCTCGGAGTTTATAAAGTCGTTGGACCATACACCATTAAGGTCGCAGGCAAATGTACCAACTGTACCTTCGCCACACTTCCACTGTGTATAAATGGGAGTGTATTTGCCTTCCAATATTACCACAGCGCCTTCCTTTGCCTTAACGCCATAATAACCGTCAAGAGTAGGTATATCAGCCTCTTCAATGTTAGAGGTAATTATATGTGTAGTGCCAAAGGTAGGCTTAAAGGTCTCGTAGTTGACGTCCTTGATTGCAGGTACCTCAAGGTCCTTTCTCATAACGGTAGCAGTCTCGGTGGGATTGCTTACCGCGTGGAAGTTTTCTTCAGTCATGCCTGCGTAATTCTTAAGCAGGTCAATCATGTTCTTTTCAGCATTGCCATAGCAACCGATACCAACGATAGAGGTTGTTATACCATTTTCTGCGTTGGTTTTCATCTGCTGTTTATAATCGTCGGTCTTGTCGGTGGGCTCACCGTCGGTAACGATTATAATATGTCTCTTCTCAACGCCGGTCTTAGCACTGAGAATTTTACCCGCATGCTCGAGTGCAGAATAGAACTCGGTGGTTCCACCAAGCTCGATTTTTTGGATAGCTGCGAGGATCTTTGCTCTGTTTGTTACAGGGGTAAGATCGATTTCTTCAGAGTAGTCGTCACCAAGCGACATAATTGCAAGGAAGTCTCTCTCAGTCAACGCATCGATACAGGATTCAGCACCCTTTAATGCGTTTTCAAACTTCTCGCCCTCCATAGATCCGGAGCGGTCTACGATGACTACAACCGCCGCAGGGGGAGTATACTCAATGATTTCGACAGGAAGAAGCTCGCGATATTTCTTTGCCGATGCCACCTTCATGTCATCGTAGGTATATGCGTTTGCTTCCCACTCGTCGTCATCAGGGTTAAGGTCTTCCTTGTTACCACAAACGGTAAACAGACCGCCACCATAATCGTGAACATAGGAGTAAAGAATATCAACGAATCCAAGGGGCATATCTGCGTTTGAAATGTTGCAAAGTATTACCTGGTCATATGCGCGAAGAGCATTAATAGTCTTGGGCATATGAAGTGGGTCTCTGACATTCACTACCTCGATTTTTAGATCCTCGCCGAGCATTGCTCTGATTGATTCGGACTCGGTAGGAATACTCTCTATTATAAGAATCTTATCAAAGGATTGGATATTCATGAAGGAGGTATAACTGTTGTTCAAAGAGAGTGTATCATCCTCGCTATCAAGCTTTACCGAGAGGATATGTAATCCAGGCAGCTCGAAGGTGTAGGGGATAGCCACGGTTTGAACGCCCTTTATAAGGTCGACAGATATAGCGTTTCCGTCCTTATTGTTGTCAGAGGGGGTAAGTATAGCGCTTCCGGCAAAGGAACTCTCTATTGTCGCCTTAACAGTAAATTCCTCGCCGAGCTTAATTTTGTCTTTAGGCATCTCAAGGCCTATGAGCTGAACCTCGTCCTTTACCTTTTCGTTAGGGAAGGATACAGTATCAACCTTGATGCCTTGTTTAGCAATATTTTTGATTGTATTAAGCGCATTTCCGTCGGTTTCGACCGCGTCAGACAGGAGAACGATTCTAGCAGTTTCCTTATTAGTGAAAAGCGTTGCTGCATAATTAAGTGCCGCTGCAATATCTGTTGCCGAATTGTCGGGCATGGTAGACTGAAGATAGTCGATATACATATTCTCGGTGTTGTCCGAGAGCTCTACTGCATACACCTGATCATAGCCGAATTTGACAATACCAAGCTTGAACATAGAGTTCGAGTGGTCTATGACATTTTTGATAAAGTCATTTTTATCATCGGCCTTTTCGGTTCCACTATCCGAGGTATCCACCAGTATAATAACCTCATTTTCCTTATTAGGAGTATCGTACTCAAAGGTTATTCCTGCCAAAACAGATATGGATAGTACCATAACCGTGATGTGCAGCACTATTGAAGTTATACGGTTTCGTGTTTTCCTATATCTCTTGTCCATACGGAAATAGGGTATTAAAGCAAACGCTATTGCCGGTATGAGCAAAAGTAGAAACCAAGGGTTTGAAAAATTAATACTAAAATTTGACATCTTGTAACTTTCCTAACTAAAATTGCTCACGTGATTGTAACCACCACTCGACAAACAGAAGTGCGACGAGTGCCAGAGCAAAGTATATTAGCAGATCAAAATCTGCTGTTTCTTGGTATGTTGCGAAGTAGGGGCTTCGAAGAGCATCAACCGTGGGGGCGATATCACATTCGGAATCGGGAATTTTTACGAAGAAGTATTCGATCTCCTCGTTGCCGGAAATGGGGGTGTATGTAACCTTGTATGTTCCGGGGGAAGTGAGCTTAACAACACCGGGGAACTCTGTGAGCTCGGTTTTGTTTTCAAACTCGTCCTCTACGAGAAGCTCCTCGCTTCTTGAGTTAAGCGAAATCTCGTCATTAACATCAAACACGAATTCGGTCAGTGTAGAAGGAATATAGTACTGGAACAGGTTGTACATAAACAGGGGGAACTCGAGCAGCATCGACAGGTTAGAATAGTTAAGACTGAAGGTCATAGCTATTATCTTCTGGTCAGCCTCGTTTTTAGCCATAACAACAGGCATATCGTCTACATACATAAGAGGAGTATATCCGTCTGAGTTTGCAATCTCTGTAAACTGGGAAACAGTAATGTTTTCAGCTGTGATGCCCTTCATCAAAGGATGATCATCACCAGGGGCTAGGAACACCTCGTGTCCTGCGTTTACCGAGTAGGATTTGCCTAGCTTAAGTCCTGTTATAGCAGGGACAAAATCAGGGTTTGCCAAAAGAATAACACCATCCGTCGGCAGAACATCAGGGATTTTATGCTCAAAAATGTAAAAATCAAATCCCTGAAGCTCGGGCTCTTCATTAGCCTTAAGCTCCACAAACTCTACATCCCAGCGTTTGCCAAGTGTATCGCGCAATACCATAAGTGCTGTCGCAAAGAAGTTATTGGGGCTTGAGCTGGCATATTGAATTCTAAGACTGGGCTTTTCACCGCCATAGAGCTCAAAAACATTGTCCTCTTCGAAGGAGTCATTCTCTTCTATTCTTGCGGTAGCATAATCATAGGAGAATATCGATGCCTCCTGTGTATAACCAAGATCCTCGACGGTTTTGCCCTCGGGCACGTGTGAGAACACAAGGGTTGTAACCTCGCCGCCTATACATCTCGCTGTACCAAAGAGATTAACAGGCATCTTGTCATCGTTTGTTCCGTATACATCAAGATATACATCAACATCCGCATCCACACTACCAAAGCAAGCTACATCAATTTCAAAACGGTAATAGTTATCGTATATCGTTGCCCTGACATCTAGAATAGAAGCATTCCATTCGTCAGTGAGCCTCATAGGCTTTATGACAACCTTGCCGGCATCGATATAGTTTGTATCGGTGTAAAGAAGAACCTCTGTTTCGGGATTGATAGAGGTTGTTTCCTCTGCGAGCTTGATAGCACCCTCGATATCCGACTCACCGTAGGAGCATTGAACTTTATCCTCGGTGGGATCGACAAGCGAGTCAAGAGCATCATACAGAAGATCACTGCTGTCGCTTGAAACACCCGATGCCAGTATAGAAGCCTTATTTGATGCAAGTATAACGGTTATTCTTCCGTCGTTTTCAAATACACCATCGGCAAGTGTACGAACCTCGCCCACTGCTCTTTCAAATCGCGTAACACCGTTGGTTTTTGTGAGCATAGATGCGGACGCGTCTATGATAACGATTTTTTCTTTTACTGTCTCTTCTTTATCCGCCTGTATAAAGGGCTGTGTCAGTATAAGGGCACAGGATACTATCGCCAACACCTGACAGATAAAGATGAGTATATTTCTAATATTGCTGAGAGGGATCTTTTTCTTTTGGAATCTCAAACTCAGCCGCCAGACATAAGTACTGGAAATAAATTTATTTTGGAAGTTGGGCTTTATTATGTAAATGATTATAAGGATAATCAGTCCAATAAGGCCGAGCAAACCAATAGGAGTCAATAAACTCATTCTATGATTCCCACCTTTAATAATTCTTTGAAGAGCACCTTTTCAACAGGTTGGTCGGTGCATACGGTGATGAAATCGGCACCTCTTGAGTGACAATAGGTACGCAACTCATCCTGTTGGAATTTGAGCGCTTGCTCGTAAGCCAAAAGATTGGAGCGATCGATTTTGATCTTCATATTTCTCTCGTCCTCGATGCTCATTGTCTCGGCGTCGATAAGGTGCACTCTGCCGGTGTAAGAAGGGTCAATCTCTTCTCGTGTCAAAATCTGTACAAGTAGAATCTGCTTTTTCTTGAAGGCAAGATAATCCACAGCCTTTTTCCAGTCGCTATCGCTAAAGAAGTCGGATACAATGACAGCAAGACCATCGCTTGAGCCCAGGTCTGTGCAACCAAGAATGGCAGTGTCAATACTGGTCTCGCCATCAAATTCAACATTTTCAAGCTCACCAACAGCATCAAAGAAGGCGCGCTTGCCTACTAAGACACCTCTCTTGTCATCACATATATCGCCCCTCATAAGCTTGAAGGACACCTTGTCCATGTTGTGGACAGAGAGATAACCAAGAGCCGCCGCTACTGCAATAGCATATTCTGCCTTCTCGGGGTTGTTTTTACCCATAGAGGCGGAATAGTCAAGAAAAATCTGTGTGTGCATCTGTCTTTCATCGGTAAACAGTTTTAAGAAGAATTTCTCAAAACGGCTATATAGATTCCAGTCGATACGCCTTATGTCATCACCAAGAGCATATTCACGATAGTCCGCGAATTCGACCGTCTGTCCGTAGGTTTTTACCAGATGCTTTCCACCAAAAAATCCAGATAGATTTGCACGAAGTTCAATCGCCAGAGTTTCAAGTTGACTGAAAAATCCGTCGTTTAAGTATCTGCATTTCATTTAATTATTTTCTCCCAAACCAGCCCTTTTTAGGAGCGCTTGTCTCTTCTGTTGTCTCTGTTGTTGCCTTAGGAGCCTCGCATGCGATACCGCACTTTGTGGTAAGCTCGTCTATAATCATCTTAACAATCTCATCAGGAGAAACTCTCTCCGCAACTGCCTCGAAGGTGAGCTTGATACGGTGACGAAGTACAGGG
>JAZSMN010000238.1:0-6152 GCA_045535925.1 Eubacteriales bacterium | reverse complement strand
GTGAGGCACAGAGAGTAAAGCTTGCTACCGAGCTAGCAAAGCGCTCCACGGGTAGGACGGTTTATATCCTTGACGAGCCTACAACAGGCCTTCACACCGAGGATGTTTCCAAGCTTATCGGTATACTCCAGCGCCTTGTCGATGGTGGCAACACTGTTATCGTAATAGAGCACAATCTCGACCTGATAAAGGCCACAGACTATATCATCGACCTGGGTCCCGAGGGCGGCGACGGCGGTGGGACCGTGGTAGCCACAGGAACTCCCGAGGAGGTAGCACTATGCGAAAAATCTCACACGGGTGCCTTCTTGCGCGAAAAACTCGGCATCAGTCCAGACAAAAAGTAAATAGGAGTTTACAATGTATTACGGTGCTATAAAGAACTTTGATATTGCAAACGGCGAGGGCATTCGCACCACACTTTTTGTGAGTGGTTGCCGCAACCGCTGTCCCGGGTGCTTCCAAAAACAGACCTGGGCCTTCGACTACGGCAGCCCCTTTACCGAGGTCGAGTGGGAGGCGATATTCGAGAGTGTATCAAATCCTTCGGTCAGGGGCATCACCATTCTTGGCGGAGAGCCTATGGAGCCCGAAAACCAGGAGGGGCTTCTCCCATTTTTAAGAGAGTTTAATTCCAGATTTAAGGACAAAACTGTGTGGCTCTATACAGGCAACCTTTACGAGGAGCTTGCAGGCGAGCCGCACTCTCACGAAAAATGCCTACCCATTACCGCCGAACTCCTCTCCTATGTTGATATACTCGTCGACGGTAGATTTGTCGAACAAGAGAAGAGCCTCGGACTTCGTTTCCGTGGCTCAAAAAACCAGAGAATTATCGACCTGAAGAAGACAAAAGCCGAGGGCAAAATAGTCATCTGGGACGGATGCAAATTTGACAGAACATTTTAAGCGAGGTATTTATGAACTACACAAAAATAAATAAAAATGCCATAACACCCACCTACGGCACAGCCCTTTCTGCAGGCGCTGATTTATACAATCTGCCTGACTGTGACGTGACCATTCCCCCACACTCTACCGTCCTTATACATACTGGAATTGCGGTCGAGATACCCGAGGGCTACTGCGGTCTTATCTTTGCAAGAAGCGGACTTGCCACCAAGCGCGGCCTTGCACCTGCCAACAAGGTTGGTGTTATCGATGCCGACTACCGCGGCGAGATTATGGTCGCTCTTCACAACCACACAGCCACCGAGGCGACAGTCTTGGCGGGAGAGCGCGTGGCACAAATGGTTATCACTCCCTTTGTCCAGGTTTCCTTTGACGAGGTGGAGGAGCTTACCGAAACACAAAGAGGCGAGGGCGGCTTTGGCTCTACCGGTAGAACCTAATAAATACTTAAAACCCAAAAGCAATACCAAAAGGCGAGAGCAACAAAGCTCTCGCCTTTAAAATTAAAGCAATTAAAATTTATAAACAAAATCCCTTAAACTTGGAAAAATTCCTTTGTAAAATATATTCCGTCCTTGGGGATAGAAAACTCTCTGCCGTTTAGATAATCGAGCACGGTTTCCTCACCCTTAAAGGAAAAGCGGAGCTTGTAGGAATATAGTGCCTGGTACTTATACCCCTCGCGCCTATCCCCGCGGTTTACTCCATACTTTCCGTCGCCCAACAGGGGGTGACCGATAGATGCCATGTGCGCCCTTATTTGATGTGTCCTACCGGTGAGCAGCTCCACCTCGATAAGCGCCAAATCACGTAGCGTTTTTATCACACGGTACTTGGTTATTATCTCCTTTGCGCCCCTTGGTGGATTGGTTTTATACACCCTTACGAGGTTGTTCTTCTCGTCCTTTATAAGATAGCCGCGTAGTGTGTCGGAGGACTTTTTCGGTATTCCGTGCACCGCCGCCAGGTAAAACTTGTCTATCTCGCGCAGCTTAATCTTCTCGTTCATCACACGAAGCGCCTCTGCATTCTTTGCCGCAATAACTATACCTCCCGTGTTTCTGTCAATTCTGTTACAGAGAGCGGGGGCAAAGCTTTGCTCGTCCAGGGGGTTGTATTCTCCCTTTTGATAAAGGTAGGCCTGTATGTGCATAATAAGAGTGTTGTTTGAAGCACTTTCGTCCTCGTGCACCGAAACACCGGGCCTCTTGTTTACGAGCATTATATTCTCATCCTCGTAAATGATATCAAGACTTGGTTTAATCAAGGCGAGCGAGCTGCCAGCCTCCTTGCCCTCACCGTCAAGCTTTTTGAACAGGTCCTCGTGCAGGAAGCATTGGATGGTGTCGCCCTCTTTGAGTATCATGCTAATCTCGGCGCGCTTGCGATTTACCTTTATCTTTTTTGTTCTTATTGACTTATAAAGCAGGCTCATAGGTAGGTCGAGAGTCTTTGTAATAAACTTGTCAAGCCTCTGTCCTGCATCGTTTTTCTTTATAATAAGTTCTCGCATATAATCTCCATTGGAGTTGGTTACAACTATTCTACTACATTTTCACACTAAAAGCAAGAGCAAAGCAGGATAAAAGTCAAAGTTTTGTAAAATACTCCACGCTTGTTCGATTTTACAAAATCATAGTCAAATTTTCACTTGAAAAAATTCTTCTATAGCCTTATAATATAAGTATCAATAAAAATCCTAAAAGGAGAGTTGAAATGAAAAACCCTGAATTAGTAATTATGGCTGCAGGTATGGGCAGCCGCTACGGTGGACTCAAGCAAATTGACAAGGTGGACGATGCAGGCCACATTATTATTGATTTTTCTATCTATGACGCAATCAAGGCGGGCTTTAGGGATGTTACCTTCATCATCAAGCACGAGATAGAGAAGGAATTTCGTGAAGTAATGGATGCTCACCTTGCGGGCAAGAATATAAATGTTAAGTATGTGTTCCAGGAGCTCGACAAGCTTCCCGAGGGCTACTCGATACCCGAAGGTCGTAGAAAGCCCTGGGGTACCGCACACGCACTCCTTTGCTGCCTTGGTACAGTAGAGGGCCCCTTTGCTGTAATCAATGCCGATGATTACTACGGCGCGCACGCATTCGAGAAGATTTACCAGTTCCTCAAGAACACCACCGAGGATGACAAGTATCACTTCGCAATGGTTGGCTACCGCATCAAGAACACCGTAAGCGAGATGGGAACCGTATCTCGTGGTGTCTGCACCTACGAGGATGGTATGCTCACCGGTATCGTAGAGCGCACCAAGGTTGGTGTAAGAGACAATGGCGAGATATACTTCATCGAGGATGGACAGGAGTACGACCTTGACCCCGAGACCCTCGTTTCTATGAACCTCTGGGGCTTCACCCCCTCCTACCTTGCAGAGTGCAAGGCTCGTTTCCCCGAGTTCCTCGACAAGAACATTCCCGTAAATCCCGAGAAGTGCGAGTTCTATCTTGCTAATGTTATCGCCGACCTTATCGCCGAGGGCAAGGCAGATGTTCGTGTGCTCGACAACGAGGACAAGTGGTATGGTGTAACCTACAAAGAGGATAAGCCTATGGTAGTTGAGGCATTCCGTGGACTCAAGGCCGCTGGCGTTTATCCCGAAAACTTCTGATTTTTCTTTGTTTCTTATAAAAAGCTGTCGCAAATGCTAACCCAAAGGCCACGTGCCTTTAGAGTTGTCGCTTGCGACAGCTTTTTTGTTTAGTATCGTTTAAGCCAGCAATGTTAATATGCCGCCAGAGTATGCTTCGCACATTTTGGCTTGAAATCCCGCGTTTAACGAAAAGGACGAAAAAGAACACGGGCGAAATATAAACAAAAATTGGCAATAAAAAATGTTTAATTTGTAGAATTTAATCAAAACTATTGAACTGTATAAAATAATATGGTAAAATAGCAATATCAATTTACGGAGGACAGGTTATGTTGCTTGCATTGTCACATCAAATAGGCGAGATTGACCAATATGCCGAAAACGAGCTGGGTATATCGCTTATCGAACTTATGCACCGTAGCGGCGAGGCGGTAGAACGTGCCGTGCGCGAGCGGGTAATACCGGGCTCGAAGGTTGTTTTTCTTGCCGGCAAGGGCAACAACGGTGGCGATGGTTATGCTGCCGCCTGGCTTTTGTGCCGTGACTATGATGTGACGGTTATTGACGTATTTGCCAAGGGTCAGCGCACCGAGTGTGGCCAATACTATCTTAATAAATATGTCGAAACAGGCTCAAAACTTGTCGACTATATCTCGGACGGTAGTCAGGACAGCATAATATCAAGCGCCGACTGTATTGTCGATGCCATATTTGGCACCGGCTTTGTCGGTAATGCACCCGAGCAGATAAAAAGGCTTTCAAGAGTGGTAAACGAAACCATAGGCGCTATAAAGATTGCCATAGACGTGCCGATAGGCATAAATGCCGACACAGGCGCTGTGGATACCAACCTGGCTTGCCGAATGAATGCGACTGTGGTCCTCTCCTTTATCAAGCCCGGTCTTGTCTCCTTCCCAGCCAAGCCCTATGTGGGCGAAATCCTCTTCGATAGCCTCGGCCTTCCAAGAGAAAGGATAGAGGCGAAGTTTAGCTTTAACCACGCATTTGTCGACGAGGAGTTTGCTCGTTCTATGCTACCAAAAAGGGAGGAGAATTCCAACAAAAGCACCTTTGGCCGTCTTCTTATGATAACAGGCTCCGACTGTTTCCCTGGTGCCGCCCACCTGTCGCTTGAGGGCGCTCTCCGTGGCGGTGTTGGATATGTACAGTTCGCAGGATGCAAGAGCCTTGTTGAGGGCCTCTGCCAAAAGATGCCCGAGGCACTCTATAATACGATAGATAGCATAGAAAACATAGATGACGAAAGCATAGAGATGCTAAAAACACTCTCTGCCAAAGCCTCTGCCACCCTTATCGGCTCTGGCTCAGACTGTACCGAGGGGCTTCTTCGATTGACACGCGCCTTGCTCGGTATACCCGGCGGTCCGATTATAATAGATGCCGATGCGATAAACGTCCTCTCCGAGAATAGGGAAGAGTCGCTAAAGCTCATAAGAGAGAGCGAAAGAGTGGTTATTTTGACCCCTCACCCTCTGGAGTTTTCGCGTCTGTGTGGCAACGATGTTGCGGATATACAGCTCCATAGAATAGACTCGGCGAAGAAGTTTGCCGCCGAGCAAAAGTGTATATTGGTACTGAAGGGCGCAGGTACAATAGTCACCGATGGCAAGAGCATTTATATAAACTCGTCGGGTTCCTCTGCGCTTGCCAAGGCAGGTAGTGGAGATGTGCTTTCGGGGTTCTTGAGCGCTATGGTAGCACAGGGTATAGAGCCTGTTCGTGCAGCGAGCATAGCCGTGTTCTTCCACGCGTTTGCCGCCGATACATTGGCAAAGACCTATTCTGCCTTTGGTGTTATCCCCTCCGACCTTCCTCGCCAAATAGCCGCATCCTTAAATGGATAGCAACCACCAAGGAAACAAAAGAAAACACAAGCACAAAGCCACCCCAAGTGGGGTGGCTTATCTTAATATAACGAAAGATATCACAAAGCCGATAAATCGGATTTTGCAAACAAACCTTTACATTACACGTTTATCATTCTATACAAATACTGCGCAATCTCTGCACGGGTGGGTACTTCCAGGCCGTTTACCTCTTCGGCGCTCATTCTAAATATTCCAAGGGTGCACAGAGCGCTTACACTCGCTCTTGCATAGATTGGCACGGTTTCGTTGTGGGTGTATTCCTCAACCTCTTCGTTGTTTGTGCTATGGGCTCTAATCATCGCCAAAATCTCGGCTACCTGATAGAGGTTTATTTTGTCGGTGGGATTAAAGACCAGGCCATCTTTGGTGTATTCACCGTCTATAAGCCCCATTCTTTGCGCTGTGGCGATATAGGACATAAGCGAGGCGGGGATTTTGTCGTTATCGTCAAAGAAGGTGGTCTTAAGTGTGCTATCTGCTTTTATCCCTGCCGCCTTCATTGCCATTACTACAAACTCGGCTTTCGTTACACTTTCCTCGGGGGAGAAGTAGTTGTCATCACCGACCTTTCCGCCCTCCATAACTCCAAGCGCACTCATAGCCACCGCCGCATTGTATTCCTCTCGCTCGGTC
This sequence comes from Eubacteriales bacterium, assembly GCA_045535925.1. Classification (GTDB taxonomy): domain Bacteria; phylum Bacillota; class Clostridia; order Oscillospirales; family CAG-272; genus UBA1740. The sequence continues at coordinate 108 of JAZSMN010000238.1, read as the reverse complement.
ATATCTACGAATACTATATCCGACATTCTCTCAATAGTCTTGAGCATAAGAGTTTTTGTGCCAGTGTAGTTTCCGTATTCATCCCTTGCTACCACAACCACACTATCA
>JAZSMN010000119.1:0-7383 GCA_045535925.1 Eubacteriales bacterium | reverse complement strand
ATATCTTCAATTTTATAAGAAATTGCATATCATCCGCGCGAAGAGTAGCATATCATCATTACGAAAGAATATACAACCTTCGGTTGATGCAAGAAGCGAAGCGACGGAATAGCGAGCTTGCGAGCGTCTATGCCAAACCTGCGGTTTGGATAAAAAATAGCAACCCGATGGGTTGCTATTTTTGGAGCAGGCAACGGGAATCGAACCCGCACGGTCGGCTTGGGAAGCCGAGATTCTACCACTAAACTATGCCTGCGTATTTTATGTGAATTTTTTGTTTTGTATAGATATTTTAGCAAATCATACTCGCATTGTCAAGAGAATACCCTGTTAATTATTCGCAAACTGAAATAGAGGCTATTATTTAGGTTTTATCCCTTGACAAACAAACAAATAAATGATAAAATAACTAAGTCGATGCTGGAATGGCGCAGTGGTAGCGCAATTGATTCGTAATCAATAGGCCGTGGGTTCAAATCCCATTTCCAGCTCCAAAAATCCAACTCGCAAGGGTTGGATTTTTTCATTTGGTACAAAAGCATTGATTTTTGTTGTTCGATGTGTTATAATTTCCTTAAGATTTGATATTGGAAGGACAACTATGGATTTATGTAATCTGTCGGTCATACGCGGCCTTATGAGTGAGGCGGGTATCACCTTTCGCAAGGAGTTTGGACAAAACTTCTTGATTAATAGAATAATTCCCGAAGATATAGCCGACAACTGTACAGATATAGCCGATTCTATGATTCTGGAAATAGGCCCCGGTATTGGTTGCCTGACGCAAGAGCTTGCTATACGCTATCGCAAGGTGGTAGCGGTGGAAATAGACCGCGGTCTTATCCCAATTCTCGAAAAAACCATGGCCGAATATGACAATGTCACGGTTATTAACGAGGACATAATGAAGGTAGACCTTAGAGAGCTGGTAGAGAAATACTCCGAGGATAGACCTGTGTCTGTGTGTGCTAATCTTCCCTATTATATCACTACTCCTATACTTATGTACCTTCTTGAGTCGGGGGTAAAGTTTTCCTCGATAACCGTAATGATACAAAACGAGGTGGCGAGTCGCCTTGTGGCAAAGCCAGGCAGCAGCGATTATGGTGCAATTACGGCAGTGCTTGGATATTATGGCTCTGTGAGAAAGCTGTTTAAGGTTTCGGCAGGCTGCTTTACCCCTGCGCCAAAGGTGGATAGCGCGGTAGTTCGTATCGACCTACATAAAGAGCCTGTTTTTAAGCCTAAAAACGAAAAACTGTTTAGAAATCTAATTAAATTCGCTTTCGAAATGCGCAGAAAGACCCTGGTTAATGCTATCTCGGCGAAGCTTCCCTACTCCAAGGAGGCTATCGTAGAGGCACTTGCGAAAATGGGGCTTCCCGAAACAATTAGAGGCGAGAGGCTCTCTACCGAAGAGTTTGTTAGACTCTCCGACCTGCTTGCATAATAAAACGAATACCAAAAAACGGATGCATGGGCATCCGTTTTTCTTTTGCAAAATCAAGATAGCTTTCTTATAAATCTGCGGACAAAATCGAAGAGAGGGACCGCCGAAGCAAGCAGTATTACGGCGCCAAACTCGGCAAGTGTCAGGGGTGCACTACGGAAGAGTGCACCACCGAAGTAGATGATAAGCACCTGAATTATACTAATGAACAGCATTATAAATATAAACGGCTTGTTTTTGCCTATGTTTGAGAGGATAAACAACCTCTCGCACCGTGCGGTAAGACAGTTAAACAGGCCACAGAAGATAAACAAGGCATAAAAAGCGCTCATATGGTGGGTAGAATCGCGGAAAAGTGTGGGAAATAGGTCAAAGTGTAAAAACAAAACCATAATCAGAAGTGTAAAGCATCCGTTTAATAGTATGTGAGATATAGTATCTCGATTAATAATAGGCTCGTCGCGGCGTTTTGGCTTCTCTTTCATATAATATGAGAGCGGCGCCTCCCCTGCAAAGGCCATACCACCAAGGGTATCCATAATTATGTTTACCCAAAGCATTTGTATTATAGTAATAGGCGTATCTACCCCTATAAAAGGGCCAAGAAGCGTAATTGCGCAGGCGGCAAAGTTCATTATCAGCTGGAAGCAAATAAACTTCCTTATAGACTTAAAAATTGTCCTACCGTATAGAATTGTCTTGGCTATGGCAGAGATGCTGTCGTCAAGGATAACTATATCTCCGGCACTCTTGGCGATATCTGCACCACTACCCATAGCAAATCCCACGTCGGCAAGCTTTAGCGAGGGGGCATCATTTATGCCGTCGCCTGTCATACCTACAACAAGGTTAAGCTCCTGAGATAGACGGACAAGGCGACTCTTATCCCTCGGCAGAGCGCGGGACACGACTCGAAGTGAGGGGATTATTTTTCTAAGTTCGTCATCGCTTAACTGACGCAGTTTTTCGCCGTCGAGGGCGATATGCCCTGCACTTTGTTTATAAAAACCGCACTCCTCAGCAATACTTGTCGCTGTGTCGAGATTGTCACCTGTGACCATAACAATCTGTATGCCTGCGCTCAAAATGTCACCTACGGCATTTTTTACCCCTGTACGAAGCTTATCCCTCAAAACAAGCAGCGACACAAAAACAGGCTCTCCGTCGCCAAAATTCAGGGCAACAGCAAGCACTCGTTCGCCACGAGATAGCGCCTCTTTATACATACTATGTACCCTTGATAGGTCGCTTACATATCTATGTCCGCTCTCGCTTAAGGCATATTTGCACCGAGATAAAATAAGCTCGGCGGCGCCCTTTATAATCGTAACCTTGTCGGTAAAGGTCACGGAGGAATATTTTAGCTCGCTGGAAAAGGGCACCTTATCTAAAACCTGGGGTGCTGTAAGCCCCTTTTCTACTCTGGGGGGGAAAAATTCTCTTATCGCGCGGTCGGTGGAATTGCCACCTACTATGCCCTTCTCTGTTCTTTCGGTGTCGGTGTTGTATTCACTGCATAGATAAAGATATTTATATATAGAATCAGCCGTGGCAAGCATTGTAGAATTTCGATATATCCCCTTATCGGTGATAATTCTATCAAGAGAGAGCTGTCCCTCTGTCAGGGTGCCTGTTTTGTCGGTGAATAATATGTTTAACGAGCCTGCGGTTTCTATACCAACCAGCTTTTTTACCAAAATATTGTCGGCTATCATTCGTCGCATATTCATAGATAGCACTACTGTTATCATCATCGGCAAGCCTTCGGGAACAGCTACTACCACAACGGTTATCATAAGGGTTAGTGCGTGTATAAGAGTTGTGCCAAGTGTTCTAAAATCCGAAAGCGACTTTAAAATAAGCGAGGTATTATATCCGTTGTCGACTACAAAGGTGTTGAATAGGTATATAAGTCCAACTATAAGAGCTACTATATATCCAAGTCTGCTAATTTGTCCTGCGAGCTTGCCAAGGCGAAGCTTTAGTGGGCTAACCCTCGTTTCTTCCTGCACATCGCCTGCAACCATTCCATAGTAGGATGCCGCCCCAACTCGTTCAACTCGCATCACTGCATTACCTCGAGTTATTATCGAGCCACGGAAAACGCGGCACTCGTCCGAAAGTTCCCAACCGTTTGGTCTGCCTAAATGCTTGAAAACCTCCTCGTTCTCGCCATTTAAGGCCGACTGGTCACTATATAATTCTCCGTCAATTATTCTGCCGTCTGCCTGTATTTTCTCGCCCACAGATAAAAGGACAATGTCACCAACAACCAACTCCGAGGCGTCAATTTCTACCGTTTTGCCGTCCCTTTGTACCCTTACCTTGGCATTCCTCGCTTCTGCTTCTATTTTTGCAAACGCCCTCTCGCTACCAAACTCGGATACGGTGGACACAAGAGTGGCAACTAAAATTGCCGCAACTATACCAAAAACCTCGACAAGATTACAGTTACCAAAGGTAAAAAGCACTTCGAGACCTAAGGCGAAAATCAAAATTTTTATAATAGGGTCACAGAGGTTTTCAAAAAATCGCCTGACTATCCCCTTTGTTTTCTGTTTGGATAGCGAGTTGTCACCGTGAAGTCTTCTTGACTCTTTTACCTCGCTTTCTGTAAGTCCACGCTCCTTTATCTGCATATTTTCACACTCCTTTACTTTGTCCTAATGATATATATGCCATATAGGGGATAAAAATAACAGATAAGACAAAAAGGAAAAGAGCCGAGCAAAGCTCGACTCTTAAAAACCCGCATGGGCCGTGTAAGGCAATTTTTAACCCGGTTTTACCAGGGTGGTGTCCTCTCTTTTTCTTTGCGCTTCCAACGTCCGATTAGGGAAGGTATAAAAACAGTTCCCGTCGGGAGGCCTGCATCCCGTAAAAAGAAGTCCGGACTCCTATTATCAGTGTGTCGGTCCAAATATCACAATATCACGAACCCCGCAGGAAGAAAATCAATTCTCGTCGTACTCAACCTCGTTGAAGAGTAGATCGTTGAAGTAATCCTCAACCTTTTCAAATTCCTCATCATCATCGATTGTCTCAAAGAAGGTGTCCTCGCCCGCGTTGCGACCACGAAGAATAACATACTCGTCCCCCTCCTCGTCGGTAGGTACAAGTGCGAAATAATCGCAATCGTCGATGGTTACTCTGGCATAGAGTTCAAACTCGTGCTCCTCGCCAGTCTCCTCGTCGGTAAGAGTCATAAAATAGCCCTCTTCTTCGTCGATAAGTTCATTTCTTTCTATATCAGCCATGGTCTTTCTCCTTTTATATTTTATTTCGATTTTAATATATTATGTATGCTTTGTCAAGATTTTTTACAGAATATCCGATAATATAGAATTGCTTATGTAAAACCCTTTTGGGGTAAGCGAAAGCTTGTCACCCTCTCTCTTCATAAGTCCTAGGGCGATATACTTCTCTATCCTATCCTCCCGCCCCTCCAAGAAAGAAGAGCCAAAACGGAAAGTGTAGTCGGACAAATCAATACCACTAGAAAGGCGTAGACGCATCATCGCATACTCGAACTTCTCGTCATCCCTATCAATAGGCGTAACGTCCACCCTTGAAAATGGAGCCTCAAGATAGTCCTCCAAAGAGCGAACATTTCCATACCTCTTGCCTCCATAATAGGAATAGGCGGCGGCGCCAAGACCGATAAATTCTCTATCCGTCCAATACTTTAGGTTATGCCTACTCTCTTTTCCCCCGAGTGCATAATTTGAAATTTCGTAGTGCCTGTAACCTGCCAAGGAAAGCAGATTGTCAGCAAGATAGTACATATCGCATTCGGTGTCTTCGTCGGGAAGAGGTAGTGTATCTCTTAAGGTAAAGAAGGGTGTTCCTTCCTCGATTATAAGCCCATATGCCGAGATATGCTCGGGGGAAAGAGCGATGATTTTCTCAAGTGTCGCCTTAAAGCTTTGTATAGTTTGTTCGGGTATTCCGTACATCAAATCGACGCTTATATTATCAAAGCCCACCTCGCGAAGAAGATTATAGGAATCGAGAAAAACGTCGAAAGTGTGTATTCTGCCCAAAAATTTCAGTTCGTTTTCGTGAATCGACTGCAAACCTATGCTTATTCTGTTTACACCGAGCGACCTTGCGGTATCCACCCATTCTTCTGTTAGAGTTCCTGGGTTTACCTCGACGGTAATCTCGGCATCGGTGGTAAAATCAAAGCTTTTGTACAAGCCTCTAACAAGCCTATCGAAGAGTCTCGGGGGTAAGGTGCTGGGTGTACCTCCACCAAAATATAGAGTATCAAAACACCCTACTTCATCGCGAGGATACTCGCTCGCCTCCTCTAAAACTCTATCGACATACGCGCTCATCAGCTCCTCTTTGCCAGAGCAAGAACAGAAGTCGCAATAGCGACACTTACTCACACAAAAAGGTATATGAACATACAAGCCCTTATTTGTCATCGTCAAGTCTGAGAACTGCCATAAATGCCTCGGGTGTAACCTCGACACTACCGAGTTTACGCATCTTCTTTTTACCCTCTTTTTGCTTTTCGAGAAGCTTTTTCTTACGGGTAATGTCACCACCGTAGCACTTGGCAAGGACGTCCTTACGCATAGCCTTGACGGTTTCTCTCGCTATAATCTTCGAGCCTATTGCCGCCTGGATGGGAATCTCAAAGAGCTGGCGCGGAATATTTTCCTTGAGTTTCTCTGCTATTCTTCTCGCTCTTGCATATGCTCTGTCCTCAAATACTATAAAGGACAAGGCATCGACAACCTCACCATTGAGCATAAAGTCGAGTTTTACAAGTTTGGATGGCTCGTAACCCTTAAGCTCATAGTCAAGCGATGCATATCCCTTTGAACGGCTCTTAAGCGCGTCAAAGAAATCGTATATAATCTCATTCAGAGGCAATTCGTAAATAAGCTCTACCCTATCCGTGTCGAGATATTTGGTATCTATATATGTTCCGCGTCTATCCTGGCAGAGGTTCATAATACCGCCAAGATAATCGGTGGGGGTTATTATAGACGCCTTCATAATAGGCTCGTAGGATGTGTCTATCTCGTCCGGCGATGGGAACATAGAGGGGTTATCTATCATTATGGTTTCGCCGCTGCGGAGTTTAACCTTATAAATAACCGAGGGAGCGGTGGTAATAAGGTCGAGGTTAAATTCTCTCTCGAGTCTTTCCTCGATAATTTCCATATGCAAAAGTCCAAGGAAGCCACAACGGAAGCCAAAGCCAAGGGCAACCGAGGTTTCGGGCTCGAATACCAAGGATGCATCGTTTAGTTGTAGCTTTTCAAGAGCCTCACGAAGGTCGCCATATCTTGCACCATCGGCGGGATAAATACCCGAATAAACCATAGGATGCACCTCGCGGAAGCCAGGAAGAGGCTCGTCCGCACCATCGGTAGCCGAGGTAACAGTATCACCAACTCGGGTGTCACCAACAGTCTTGATAGATGCAGTAATATAACCAACCTCGCCAGCAGAGAGACTCTGGCACTTGCTTAAGCCAAAGGGCTCCATGGTGCCGACCTCGACTATGTCAAACTCGCTGCCACCCGCCATAAGGCGAATGCGGTCACCAGCCTTTACAGTACCGTCGAATACACGGATGTATACCACTACACCAAGATAGGAGTCATAGTGCGAGTCGAAAATCAAAGCCTTTAGGGGCTTGTTGCTATCTCCTGTTGGGTAAGGGATATCTCTCACTATTTTCTCGAGCATATCCTCGATATTCAATCCATTTTTCGCGGAAACGGCGGGACAATCCTCGGCGGGAATACCGATAATGTCCTCTATTTCGCTTCTTGTGCCCTCGATATTTGCACTGGCAAGGTCAATCTTGTTAATAACAGGGAGAATCTCGAGGTTGTTGTCTATGGCGAGATAGGCATTGGCGAGTGTCTGTGCCTCCACACCCTGTGTAGCATCAACGACGAGCAACG
>JAZSMN010000218.1:0-2732 GCA_045535925.1 Eubacteriales bacterium | reverse complement strand
GCCCGAGTACAGACTGAAGGCAGACGTCGTTTTCTGCTTCTCAAACAACGTAAACCTTATAGAATATTACCATAACTCAAGCTTCCTTGAGCACGGAGGCTCGCCCGACAAGGCAACGAAGAGCGCGTTCGTTTACGCTATTGACAAATATCTCAGCCAAAAGGGCAAATACACCAAAAAACACACGAGGTTTTTATACAAATGTGAAAAAATCTGAAAAAGGGTAGAAATTATTTATGGTTTGTGCTATAATAACAGGGATTTTGCTACAATAAAAGAGGAAGGAGAAGAATATGGTACTTATAATTGCCGAAAAGCCCTCGCTCGCTCGCAACATAGTTGCGGGAATTGGCAAGATGGATAAGAAGCAGGGATATTTCATCGACCAAAACTATATAGTCACCTGGGTCTTTGGCCATCTCTTTTCTCTTGTTGATATAGAGTCCTATACAGGAAACGGCAAGTCAGGGGACAGAAGGTGGACGCTTGACAACCTACCGTGCTTCCCCGAGAAATTCCGCTTTGAGCTTCGCAAGAAGGACGGCACACACACCACTGACCCCGGGGTTAAGAGCCAGTTTAATCTTATAGCCCAGCTCTGCAACCGCGCCGACGTGGACACCATAGTAAACGCGGGAGACGCTGACCGAGAGGGAGAAATCATTGTCCGTCTTTGTATCGCCCACGCACTAAAGACTAACAAGGTGCAAAAGCGCCTCTGGCTACCCGACCAGACCCCCGAGACCGTCCGCCGTGCCCTTTCAGAAATGAAGGACGAGAGCGAGTACGACACCCTCGCATCCGAGGGCTTTGCGCGCACATATATCGACTGGCTTTATGGCGTTAATTTGACACGCTATGCCACTATCAAGACAGGAAAGGGCAGAGTCCTCCGCGTTGGTAGAGTTATTGTACCTATTGTCAAGGCTATCTACGACAGGGATATGGAGATACGCAACTTCCAGCCCGAAACCTATTATGTAATAGGCTCGGATGCCAAGACACACGGCGAGCGAGTCGAACTGACAAGTAAACAAAGGTTTACAAATACCGAGCTTGAAAAGGCAAAAGAGCTGGCGGCTCTTTATAACTCCACCGGTGCTGTGGTCACCGCGGTAGAGAGCAAGACCGACCGCATTATGCCCGGCAAGCTCTACTCACTCTCCACACTCCAAAACGTACTTGGCAAGCGCTACAAGATGAGCATGGCAGAGAGCCTAAAAATAATTCAAAAGCTCTATGAGGAAGGATATCTTACCTACCCGAGAACCAACTCCGAGTACCTTGCGACGGCGGAAAAGGACAAGATTCGCGCCATTATTGCAGGTATTGTAAAGCTTGGCTATCCCGTTAGATTCCGCGACTCCAAGTATATCTTCGATGACTCAAAAATCGAGTCCCACTCTGCTCTTACCCCCACCTACAAGATACCCGACCCCACAAAGCTCACCGAGAAGGAAAACCAGGTATATTCCACGGTGTTCCGTCGCTTTGTGGCGGTGTTCTGTGCCGAGGAGTGCGTAGCCGAGAAGAGCGAGATTAGAATAGCCGTCGGCGAACACGAGACCTTTGTTCTTAAGGGTACTGTGATTTTGGAGTCCGGCTGGACAAAATATGACGACTATACCTCCAAGGACAAACTATTGCCGAAGCTACAAGTAGGCGAGAGTGTTGTGATAGATTTCACCCCGCAGGAGAAAAAGACCACACCGCCAAAGCACTATACCATAGAAACACTTAACAACTATCTCAAAAACCCCTTCAAGGACGATAAGGCCAAGGCCAAGGAGATGGAAGAGAGTGGCGAGGTGGACGATGCCGACGATTACCGAGCAATATTCGAGGGCTTGGAGCTTGGCACCGAGGCGACAAGAACAGGCATAATCGACAATGCCAGAAGGAGCGGGTATATCGACCTAAAGAAGGACGTCTACACCATACTTGACGGCGGCGAATATCTTATCCTTACTCTCCAGCGACTGGGCATTGTTATGGACAAATACAAGACCAGCGAGCTGGGTAAGGCGCTCAAAAAGGTGTTCCACGGCGAGATGACTGTCGACGAGAGTGTCCAGCTTGCCGAGAGAGAAATTCGCGAGATTTTCGATAGCTCAAAGTCCGTCTCTCCCACCCCCGCTGTCAATACAGGAAGCTATGGTGAGATAGTCGGCAAGTGCCCCCTCTGTGGCAAAAACGTTGTCCGCGGCAAGTCCAATTACGGTTGTATGGGCTATACCGACGGCTGTGCATTTAAGATGGGGGTTAGCATCCTTAACAAGGAAATTCCCATATCCGAGGCACGCAGACTGCTTGCCGAGGGCTCGACGGCCAAACTGTTTGGCTTTGTTTCCAAGCGAGGCAGACTCTTCTCCGCCAAGCTCGTCCTCAAGGGCAGCGAGGTAGTCTTTGAGTTTGATACACCACTAAGCACAGAAAAAAAGCCCCCAAAAAAGCCAACAAAGAAAACTAAGAAATAAAAAGAGGAAAGACTTGGTAGAGGTCTTTCCTTTTGTTTTGCTGTGAAGATGATTTGGTTATAATAAATGAGATTAATTTGCCACAGTCAATGAGGTTGATTTACCACAGTCAACGAGGTTGATATGCTACACAGCCAGGTTAATATACATATAATCAATAGGGAAAGCGTAGGCGCTTGCTGTTTTTATAAATCGGGCTTAAATAAAACATATTCAAAAAGCCTGTGTCAAAAAAACGACAAATGAATAGTATAT
>JAZSMN010000075.1:0-2040 GCA_045535925.1 Eubacteriales bacterium | reverse complement strand
TATACTACATTGTCCAAACGGCACTCCAACAATTTCAACAAGTTCTCACCGGTGATACCTCCCATACGAGCTGCTGCCTCGTAAGTACGAGCAAACTGCTTCTCCAACAAACCGTAGGTGTACTTTGCCTTCTGCTTCTCGCTCAACTGTGTACCATACTCCGATACCTTCTTGCGCTTGCGTGCAAGACCATGCTGTCCCGGTGGTACATTGCGCTTGTCGAGAGACTTGTCAGCACCATAAATTGCCTCACCAAAGCGGCGGGCGATTTTCGTTTTTGGTCCTATATACTTTCCCATTGTTCTTTACTTTTTTTGTTTGATTAAGTTTTTCAGTGATTCTCTTCTTTCGCCTATGCAAAATTATACACGGCGGCGGTTAGGAGCACGGCAACCATTGTGTGGCAGTGGAGTTACATCGATAATCTCGGTAACCTCGATGCCTGCACCGTGAATTGTGCGGACTGCACTCTCACGACCCTGACCCGGACCCTTCACATAAACCTTAACCTTACGCAATCCCATATCAAAGGCAACCTTTGCGCAATCTGCTGCTGCGGTCTGCGCTGCATAAGGGGTGTTCTCCTTCGAACCACGGAAGCCCATCTTACCGGCCGATGACCAGCTGATAACCTCACCAACCTCGTTAGTGATGGTAATGATGACATTGTTGAAGGTAGAGTGTACGAAAGCCATGCCATTCGCACCAACCTTAACGACCTTCTTCTTAACTGATTGTGTTTTCTTTGCCATAATTCTTCACTATTACTTAGTTGCCTTCTTCTTATTTGCAACGGTCTTCTTCTTACCCTTGCGTGTACGAGCATTGTTCTTTGTGCTCTGTCCACGAACCGGAAGACCGATACGATGACGGATTCCACGGTAGCACCCGATATCCATCAATCGCTTGATATTCAACTGTACGAGCGAACGAGCCTCACCCTCAACCTTGATATCCATCTCGGCGATAGCTGCACGGATTGCTCCGACCTGCTCATCTGTCCACTCATCTACCTTTGTGTCGTAGCTGATGCCACACTTGTCGAGGATCTTCTGAGCTGTGCTACGACCAATACCATAAATGTAGGTCAAGCCAATCTCACCTCGCTTATTCTTTGGTAAATCTACACCGACTATACGTGCCATAAATTTTCTTTTTTCTTTTTTAGTTAAAAAGTTTTTTATTTACCCTTGGCGCATTTTGAACTTAGGATTCTTCTTGCAGATCACATAGAGCTTACCCTTGCGACGAACAATCTTGCAATCCTCGCTTCTTTTCTTAATTGATGCTTTTACTTTCATAATTTTTCAAGCAATCTTTTGTTATTTGTACCTGAAGGATATACGACCCTTACTCAAATCATAAGGAGTCATCTCCACTTTTACTTTAACTCCTGGAAGGATCTTAATGTAGTGCTGACGCATCTTTCCGGAGATGTGGGCGGTGATAACGTGTCCGTTATCCAACTCAACACGAAACATCGCATTTGACAAAGCCTCGGTTACTGTTCCGTCCCTTTCAATAGCAGTCTGTTTTGCCATTTTGAGTTTTCGCTTTTTTTAACAGGTATCACGCCCAACCTTGTCGAGCCCTCTACCCAAGTGAATTTTCGATAATACTAAAATCTGTAAGCACATCGGGACCATCTTTGCGGATTGCCACTGCAAACTCGTAGTGTGCTGCGGGTTTTCTGTCGCGCGTTCTGACGGTCCAACCGTCTCGCTCGAACACCACCGCTCTCGTTCCCATCGTAATCATCGGCTCTATGCAGATTACCATGCCCTCCTTTAACAAGGGGCCTCTGCCTCGCAAACCGTAATTGGGCACCCCCGGCTCTTCGTGCATCTTTCGACCCAGTCCGTGTCCTTCCAATTCGCGCACTACGCCATAGCCGAAACTCTCAGCGTAGTCTTGCACAGCGGCCGAAATGTCGAGTACGCGATTTCCCGCCTTCGCCTGTGCTGTCCCTCTATAAAGAGCCTCTTTGGTGACTTCCAGAAGCTGACGAGCCTCGCTCGAAACCTCGCCTACGGCTAACGT
>JAZSMN010000175.1:0-3259 GCA_045535925.1 Eubacteriales bacterium | reverse complement strand
CCACACGTGTTTTTGGGTTAAAACGGTCTAAAAAGGGGCAAATATCTGATATTTTGGGTAAATTTTGTAAATATTGCACAAAAGTGAGAATAAAATTTCGTTAATTTTTTACCCGATAATTTATAAAAAAATACGTAATAGAGTTGACATTATATAAATAATATAGTATAATATGCGTGCTTGATATGCGATGAAGTGGGAGGTGGCTACCCATAGAGGTAGGGAATTTCCATGGAGTATGTCCGATATTTAACCGGGCGAAGCAAGAGTTATGCCTTATGGCAAACCGTGTTTTAGTCGGTTCGTATGGTCCTCTGCGGCAGGATCCTCGCGAACTGATTTTATAGGGGCGTGATTGATACGCGCGGCACGGTGTGAAACCCTATCGCCCTTCTTAATACGGTATTGAGCAATACTAACAAGGAGGACAAACAAATGGCACAGAACAAGATCAGAGTGAGACTCAAGAGCTATGATGCAACCATTATTGATGCCGCAGCACAGAAGGTTGTAGAAGTTGCTAAGAGAAATGGAAGCAAGGTGAGTGGTCCTATTCCGCTTCCTACCGACAGAGAGATTGTTACAATTCTCAGAGCGGTTCACAAGTACAAGGACAGCCGTGAGCAGTTCGAAATGCGCACTCACAAGAGACTGATCGACATCATTGAGCCCCAGCAGAAGACCATCGAGGCACTTATGAGCATCGAGCTTCCTGCAGGCGTTGAGATTGAGATCAAGGCTTAATCCGGGGAGCTTCAAATCCCCACCGAAGGTCTTGCGACTTCGGAAAACACCACGACCTCGTGGTCAAGTTGGCAGATTCTTAAAGAAAATTCAACTCTGTCAACCAATAACCTATTAGGAGGAAAAATGAAAAAAGGCATTATCGGTAGAAAGCTGGGTATGACCCAGATCTTCGATGCAAAAGGCAACGTAATACCCGTAACCCTGATTGAAGCAGGCCCTTGCGCGGTAGTACAGAAGAAGACCATTGAAAATGATGGTTACGAAGCAGTTCAGCTTGCTTTTGAAGACGTTTCCGGCAAGAACATGTCCAAGGCAGTTCTTGGTCACTTCAAGAAGGCAGGCGTAAGCCCCAAAAGACATATCAAGGAATTTAGACTTGATGATTGCTCAGCGCTTGAGGCTGGCTCCGTGGTAACAGTCGATACCTTCGCCGAGGGCGAAAAGGTCGACATCACAGGTATCACTAAGGGTCGCGGCTACACAGGCACAATTAAGAGATGGAATCATCACATCCTTCGTATGACCCACGGTACCGGTCCTATTCACCGTCAGTGTGGTTCTATGGGTGCTAACTCCACTCCCTCGAGAGTCTTCAAGAATAAGAAGATGGCTGGCCAGTATGGTCACGAGCAGGTTACAATTTTGAACCTGGTTGCAGTCAAGATAGACGGCGAAAAGAATCTGATCGCAGTAAAGGGTGCGGTTCCTGGTCCTAAGGGCGGTATCGTATTCGTTCGCGATTCTGTTAAAGCATAAGTAAGGAGGAATTAATCAATGCCTAATATTAAAGTTGTTGATATGGCGGGCAAGGAAGTTGGCGAAATCACTTTGTCTGACAAGGTATTCGGTGCTCCCGTAAATGAAGCAGTCCTCCATACCGCAGTAAGAGCGTTTCTTATGAACCAGAGACAGGGCACACAGTCCACTCTCACCCGCACCGAGGTTTCCGGTGGTGGTAGAAAGCCCTGGAAGCAGAAGGGCACCGGTCACGCAAGACAGGGTAGCACCAGATCTCCCCAGTGGACACACGGCGGTATCGCTCTTGGTCCTAAGCCTCGTAGCTACCGCATCAATCTTCCTAAGTCTGTAAAGAGAGCAGCACTCTTCGGTGCACTTTCTGCTAAGGTTGGCGCCAGTGAGATGGTTGTTGTTGACAACATCACCGCTACCGAGTACAAGACTAAGGCAATGGTTGCAATGCTTGCAGCAGTAGGCGCTGGCAAGAAGGCACTCGTTGTTCTTCCTGAGTCGAGCGACTACGTAATCAAGAGCTTTGCAAACATCCCCGGTGTTAAGACCACTCAGTGGAACACCATCAACGCTTACGATATCCTCAACTGCGATACTCTCATCGTAGCTCAGGGTGCAGTAACTAAGATCGAGGAGGTATATGCAAGATGAAATCGGTTGCAGATATCATTGTAAGACCTCTTATCACCGAAAAGAGCATGGACGGCGTTGGCATCAAGCGCTACACCTTCGAGGTACAGGCTGATGCTACCAAGGCAGAGATCGCTACCGCGGTTGAGACCATGTTCAAGAAGACCAAGGTTGTAAAGGTCAACATCATCAATATGAAGAAGAAGCCCAAGAGATATGGTGTACACTTCGGTTACACCAGCGAGTGGAAAAAGGCTATTGTTACTCTTTCCGAGGACTCTGCTCCCATCGCTTTCTTCGAGAGTATGAACTAATAGGAGGAGAATAGAAAATGGCAACAATGAGATATAAGCCGACAACTCCTTCCCGTAGAAATATGATCAGCCCCTCCTTCGATGAGGTTACCAAGTTCTCTCCTGAGAAGAGCCTTATTGTTAAGAAGAAGAAAAATGCTGGTAGAAACAGCTACGGTAAGATCACCGTTCGTCATCACGGCGGCGGCAACAAGCAGAAGTACAGACTTATCGATTTCAAGAGAGGCGTTGAAGGCAACGCAACTGTAATCGGTATCGAGTACGACCCCAACAGAACTGCCTACATCGCACTCATCGAGAGCGAAGAGGGTAAGAGAAGCTACATCATCGCTCCCGTAGGTCTCACCGACGGTGACGTTGTATCTGCAGGTGCAGGCGCGGACATTAAGCCCGGTAACGTACTTCCTCTTGCTAACATTCCTGTTGGTACTATTATCCACAACATCGAACTCTACCCCGGCAAGGGCGCTCAGCTCGTTCGTTCCGCTGGTGCATTTGCACAGCTTATGGCTAAGGAGAACGGCACCGCACAGGTAAGACTTCCCTCCGGCGAAGTTCGTATCGTTCGCCTTGATTGTAAGGCAACTATCGGTCAGGTTGGTAACATCGAGCACGAGACTATCAAGCTTGGTAAGGCTGGTAAGACCCGTCACAGAGGTATCCGTCCTACCGTTCGTGGTTCTGTAATGAACCCCTGCGATCACCCTCACGGTGGTGGTGAAGGTAAGTCTCCCGTAGGCCGTCCCGGTCCTGTAACTCCTTGGGGCAAGCCTGCTCTCGGCTATAAGACGAGAAACAAGAAGGCAAGAACCAACAAG
>JAZSMN010000105.1:0-23517 GCA_045535925.1 Eubacteriales bacterium | reverse complement strand
TGAGCGAGAGGTTGTTCCCGGAAGAGAGAATTTCCCCACGAGAGAGCACACCACCAATACCCAGGATATAGGCAAGGTAGACACCGATTACCAAAATCAGACCAAAAACCAGAGCCAGGGGGAGGTTTTTGCGAGCATTTTTTATCTCCTTGGCTACCGCACTGACGGCTATCCACCCCTCGTAGGCAAAGGCAAAGGCGACTATACCACCGATAATGCCGCCACCGGAAATGCTCGGCGAACCCTCGCCCGAAAAGGCGGTGGAAAAGTTGCCTGATACAAGTCCGATAATAGAACCGACAACACCTAAAAGAAGCAGAGGTACGAGCTTTATACCCGTTGTTGCCACACCGAGGGCGGTGGCTTTTTTGGGCGCAAGAGTGTTAAGAGCAAAGGCGAAAATTAACACGCCCCCGCTTATAAGCAGTTCTGCTCCTGCTTCTTTCACCCCGAGCAGCTCGGTGATATATGTGCCGCTTATCCTTGCAAGGGCGGCGGTCAGGGTAGGGTAAAATATGGTCGAAACAAACCACCCCACCATATACGCATAGCGCGGGCCTATCGCCACCTCTGCCACACCAACAAGGCCGTCGCCTATGGGGTAAATCTCGCCAAGGGTGGCAAAGGTGAGTGCTACAATCAAAACTATCACACCTACCGCGCCCACCGATATTAGAGCACCGAGGAGGTTGCCCTCTGCCTCGGCAAAAAGCTTGGGAGCCTTAAAGAATATACCCGAGCCTATTACCACTCCAACAACCATACAAAAGGCCGCAAAGAGATTATACTTTTGTTTTATATTTTCTGCCATATCACTATCCTGGTTCTTTTTTCTTATTTTCTCTTTTTCTTGCTCTGTTATACGGACGAGCCGAAAAATAAGGAAATATGGCACAACAAAAGGCGATATGTAAAGAAGTATTTACATATCGCCGAAAAATGTTAAAAGCGCGCGGGATTTTAGACACTAATTTTTGTCATTGGCATATGCCTTTAACTTCCGCCGCTTTTTGTCAATAAAGGACTATAACTACTACCGTACTTTTTTCTCATTGGAATATAGCTTGAGCCGCGGTCTTTTTTATTTGTGCAGGACTTATCTGCTACACCTTTTTCCTCATCGATAGAGGGCTTATTCCATAATGCTGGCGGAATATTCGGTGGAAGTAGGACTGGTTGTCGTAGCCCACGGAGGCTATTATCTCGCCCACCGAGAGGTCGGTTTGTAGTAGCATTTGTCTTGCCTTTTGTAGCCTTACTTCTACCACAAGGTCCTTAAAGCTCTTGCCAAAGGTGGATTTTATCAGCTTTGATAGGTATGGCTCGGAGAGATATAGTCTCTCTGCCAGCCTGGCAAGACTTGCCTCGAGGTAGTTTTCTTCTATGTAGGAGAGGATGGCGAGATTTCGTTTTTCCACCTTGCCCCGTGGGATGCTTCCACCCAAGAGGCTCGCGCCCCTCTGCTTTGATAGACAGGAGAGCAGTAGGGCTACTGTAGCCTCCATTATCGCTCTGTCGCCGTCGGGCTCGGTTAGTTCGATAAGCAGATTTTCTATGAGGTTTTGCGTCCTGTTTCTGCCACCTGATGCAAAGTGTAGGTACATTGGCTCGCCGCCATACCGTCCGTTTTCACGGAAGAAGGGGGAGAATATAGTCTGGCTCATCTTGGGCATCAGCGAGGCGACAAAGCCGTCGGACATAATAATGTTTACACCGATGTCGCTCTCCTTCGCCTTTTCCACCGAGTGGCTGACGTGCTTGTTCATCAGGAGAATATCTCCCTCGCCAAGGCGAATTCGCTCCCCCTCTACCGTGTGGAAAATCTCGCCTGTGAGGACAATCATCATCTCCACATAGTTGTGCCTGTGCAGGGGAAAGTCGGTAAATCTCGTATGCGTCCTGACACTAATTCCATCGGTGCCGTGCAGACGCGCCTCGTTTACCACAAAATCCTCGCTGGCGGAGTAGAGGCTCTTGTCCAGTCTTTCGCCCTCTAATATTCGGCTCTCCTCGCGGCTTTTTAGTGCCAGCTTTTCTATTAATTCTTGTTTCATACGGCTCTCCCTTGCGTGGGGTTTTGAAAAGATGCTTTTTGGTTTTGTGTTTTTTCTTTGGTCGGCTTGCGGGTTTTCTGTTTTACTTGCTTAGGGATTTGGTTTCAACATAGGATTTAACCAGACTTTTTGTTCTAATTTTAACATATTGCGCCCTATAGGTCAATAGTAAATATTAAATTCGGACAGTTTTTAGCATAATTTTAGTTCTTGCAGAGTTATATATTATGTGTTATTATTAGAGTAGAAGTATTATTGTATTACACCAACTAAACAAAGGAAAGGAGTGGGAGGATATGAAATATTATCTTGCCATAGACATTGGTGCATCCAGCGGCAGACACATAGTCGGTTGGATGGACGAGGGTGTTCTAAAGACCGAGGAGGTCTATCGCTTCCCCAACGGTATGGACACTGTAGAGGGATGCCTTGTTTGGGATACCGACAGACTCTTAAGAGAGGTAAAGTCGGGTATTGCCGAGGCCTTTGGGAAGTTCCCAAAAATAGAGAGCATGTCTATTGATACCTGGGGTGTTGACTATGTGCTTATGAAGGGCGACGAGGAGGTAAAGCCCACCTACGCCTACCGCGACGGAAGAACAGAGGACTCTATTCCTGTGGTACACGCGATTGTTCCCTTCGAGGTTCTCTACAACCGCACGGGAATTATGTTCAACAAGTTTAACAGTATATACCAGCTTTACCGCGACAAGATGGACGGCCGTCTTGAGGGCGTGACCGACTGGCTTATGATACCCGAGTATCTTATGTATAAGCTCACCGGCAACAAGGTAAAGGAGTTTACCAACGCGACCACAGCCGGACTTATCAACGCGGATACATTGGAGTTTGACGACTACATTTTCGGCATGCTTGGTCTTCCCGAGGAGCTTCGTGCAAAGGTATATCAGCCCGGCACCACCGTCGGCAGACTTCTTCCCGAGGTACAGGCAGAGGTCGGCGGTGACCTTGAGGTTGTTCTCTGTGCCACCCACGACACGGGTAGCGCAGTTGAGGCGATAGAGATGCAGACCGACGCGCCCTATGTTTCCTCCGGAACCTGGTCGCTCCTTGGTGTAAAGACTCCTCGCGCTATCACCGATGACAAGTCCAGAATGTCGGGCTATTCCAACGAGGGCGGTGTGGGTTACAACCGCTATCAGAAGAATATTACCGGTATGTGGATTATACAGAGCCTTCGTCGCGAGCTGTGCCCTGAGCTTGGCTGGGACGATATTGTCGAGCTGGCAAAGGCGAGCAGCTACACCACACCCTTCGATGTAAACGACGACGCATTTATGGCGCCCGAGAGTATGAAGGAGGCGATTATCGAGTACCAGCGCGCAGCCGGAAAGCCCGTGCCTGTGAGTGCCGGCGACCTCTTCAACGCGGCCTATGTGAGCCTCGCTTATGGCTACAAGGTGGCTATCGAGGACCTGGAAATTAACACGGGTAGGACCTATACCGAGCTTTACATAGTAGGCGGCGGCGCAAAGAACGCATACCTAAACTCGCTGACCGAGGCATACACAGGCAAGAAGGTAGTGGCCCTTCCTATCGAGGCTACCGCTATCGGTAATATGATGATTCAAATAAAAAGGAGTATATAATTATGAGCAACAATTACGAAAGCGCAAAGCTTGAATACGCAAAGTATGGCGTAGACACCGAACAGGCAATAGCAAAACTTATGTCGGTTCCCGTGGCGGTACACTGCTGGCAGGGTGACGACGTTGTGGGCTTTGACTCAAAGTCCGCACTCTCCGGTGGTATCCAGACCACCGGTAACTACCCCGGCAAGGCTACTACACCCGAACAGCTTATGGCAGATATGGACAAGGCATTCTCGCTTGTTCCCGGCGCAAAGAAGCTTAACCTTCACGCCTGCTATGCTATCATTCCCGATGACGAGCAGGTTGGCAGAGATGCTATCGAGCCTCGCCACTTCGCACCCTGGGTTGCTTTTGCCAAGGAGCGAGGAATGGGTATTGACTTCAACCCCACCTTCTTCTCCCACCCCATGGTAAAGGATGGCCTCACCCTCTCTTCCCCCGACGAGGCAACTCGTAAGTACTGGGTAAAGCACGGTCAGGCTTGTCTTAAGATTGCAGAGTATTTTGCAGACGAAACAGGCATTCCCACCGTTATGAACATTTGGATTCCCGACGGTTACAAGGATATTCCCGCAGACCGTCTTTCCCCCAGAGCGAGATTCAAGAAGTCGCTCGACGAAATCCTTGATGTCCCCTATGACAAGAGCAAGGTATATGTTACCCTCGAGTCCAAGGTGTTTGGTATCGGTCTTGAGTCCTACACAGTAGGCTCGGCAGAGTTCTGCCTCTCCTATTCCGACTACAAGGGCATCACCCCCTTGATGGACAACGGTCACTACCACCCCACCGAGGTTGTATCTGTCAAGATTTCCGCTCTCCTTCTCTTCAACGAGAAGATAGCTCTCCACGTTACCCGTGCGGTTCGTTGGGACTCCGACCACGTTGTTATCTTCGATGACGAAACCAAGGAAATCGCCAAGGAAATCGTTAGAAACAACGCCCTTGACAGAGTATTCATCGCTCTTGACTATTTCGATGCTTCTATCAACCGTGTTGCCGCTTGGGTTGTTGGTATGAGAAACATGCAGAAGGCTCTCCTTAACGCACTTCTTCTCCCATCGGAGAAGCTGGCAGAGTACCAGGCACAGTCCAACTTTACCAAGGTTCTCGCAGTAACCGAGGAGTTCAAGACTATGCCCTTCGGCGAGATTTGGGACGAGTATTGTAAGAGATGTGGCGCGCCCGTAGGTATGGACTGGATCAAAGAGGTCGAGATTTACGAGGCAGAGGTTCTCTCCAATAGATAATTTGCCCTATCGAAAAAACAGGTCGCTTTGGCGACCTGTTTTCTCTTTCTCTTCTATATTTAATAGTATAAAAATAAAAAATTCCTAAAATATTATAAAAGGTATTGCATTTTGCTTTTCTTTGTGTTAAAATATTCGTACGATTTATAAGTATGCCTAATTTGGCGTACATTTTGATATTGAAAGGAATATTATAATGGAATTCGTTCTTTTGGCAGTGTTGCTGCTTGCTGCTATTTTTATTATAGTTGCTGTTATTTTCCAAAAATCTGGTGACGAGGGCCTTTCTGGTGCTATCGCAGGTGGTAACGAGACCTACTATGGCAAGGAGAAGTCCGGCGGCAGAGATAAAATGTGGTTCAAGTGGACTCTTATTGCTTCTATCGTATTTGCAGTAGCGGTTGTTGTTGCTTATGTTATTCAGCCCGACTACACCTACGGCTTTGATGTTGATTACTGGCAGAGCCTTAGCAATTACTCTGAACTCTTTAAATAAGACCAAAAACCGAAGGCCACCCTTCGGTTTTTCTTTTTGTACCGTGACATAAATGCTTCGGTGTGGGAAAACCTATTCGTGTGGCTATATTAAAGAGCAAAATGGCAAATAATTCTAAATAATTCTATATAAAGAAAAGAATAATGAAAAGAAGTAAAAGAACAAACAAAGGTTTAAGTAAATTTATATCCCGTGAGCGTGTTCGCGCGCGCGCAGGATTTTCGCCAAGGGGCGGGGCATCCTCCACCGAGTGGAAAACGGCAAAGGGGGAGTTTTGTGGCTCTCGCTCGGGCTTTGGTTTTGTCAAGGTCGAGGGGGTAGAGGGCGACGTCTTTATCGGCGAGGACAAGACTCTTGGCGCCATCCACGGGGACGAGGTCGAGATTCGCTATCGCGAGTACACAGGCCGCTCCGGAGAGAAAAAGACCGAGGGCCGTGTCACAAAAATACTTGGTGCGAGCGAGCGTACTATTATAGGAACGCTGTGCTACGAGCCCTCCTACAAGCGCGCAAGACGTAGATTTCCCTCCTACTGGTATGTGGTGGCGGATGATACTCGCATTGGGATGCGTCCCATAGTCGACGACCCTATGGACGGATGCGAGGGCGACAAGGTACTGGTACTGTTAAAGCACGGTGGCAACCCTATGCACCCCGAGTGTACTATTGTGGCTAATCTTGGCGACTCAATGTCGAAGGAGGCAAACTACGATGCTGTGCTCCTGGAGTGTGGCATACCCACGGAGTTTTCCGAGGGCGAGCTTGCCGAGGCCGAGCGCGTGGCAAAAAGAGAGGTGTCCCCCGATGGTCGAGCCGACTTTACAAAGGACTCGATATTGACTATCGACGGCGAGGGCGCAAAGGACCTCGACGATGCGGTTAGCATTAAAAAATGTGGCACGGGGTGGCGCTTATACGTCCATATCGCCGATGTCAGCAGTTATGTTGGTGAAAAAACTGCCCTCGATAGAGCAGTTATGTCAAGGGGCACCAGCGTCTACTTTACCGACAAGGTTGTGCCTATGCTTCCCCCGTCTTTGTCCAACGGCGCCTGCTCCTTAAACGCGGGCGAGCCTAAAAGCACCCTCAGTGCTATTATGACCTTGAGTACCGAGGGCGAAATTCTTAAAACCGAGGTGGTAAAGTCGGTTATATGCAGCAAGGTGCGTGGAGTCTATTCCGAGGTAAATGCACTCTTTAACCACACAGCATCAGCAGAAATAAAAGAAAAATATAAATCCGTATCCTACGCGCTTTCGAATATGAAGGCTCTCTACGAGGTGCTGGCGAAAAAATCGGCCAAGCGCGGAGCGATGGACCTGGAAATTCCCGAGGCCGAGATTATCCTCGACGAGGACGGCACACCTATTGATATACAAAGGCGAGTGCGCGGCGATGCAGAGAAGATGATAGAGCAGTTTATGCTCACCGCCAACGAGGGTGTGGCAAGGCTTCTTACCGAAAAGGGCATCCCCTGTGTCTATCGAGTGCACGCCTCCCCCACCGTGGAGAAAATGGGTTCCTTAGTAGGGTATCTATACAACCTGGGTCTTGACACCAGGGGGATAGACTGCGAGGGTGTTACCACAGGGCAGCTATCGGCTATCCTTTTACAGGCGGAGGAAAAGGGGCTTGGCTACCCTGTATCCTATTCTGTGCTTCGCTCGATGGCAAAGGCAGAGTATTCTGAGGTTCTTTCTCCCCACTTTGGCCTGGGGCTTAGTACCTATTGCCACTTCACCTCGCCTATAAGAAGACTCTCCGACCTGGCGACACACCGCATTATACACAAGGTGCTCCTTGAGGGGAGGCCCGCAAAGTCTATGTCCGGATATGCAAAGAGGGCATCCAGAGCGGCGACCGAGTGCGAGCTTCGTGCCCTTACTGCACAGAGAAGAATAACCGACCTGTATAAGGTGATTTATATGTCCGAGCGGGTCGGTGAGGAATTTTCGGCTATGGTCACATCGATAACCTCCTTTGGTATGTTTGTCGAGCCCGAGAACACCTGCGAGGGACTTATCCCCATTTCCGAGATGCCGGGCTACTTCATCTTTGACGAGAGAAATATGGCTATGCGTGACGGACAGAAAATATACCACCTTGGCGACTCTGTCAGGGTGCGCCTCGAGGAGGCGGATATCGTAAGGGGCAAGCTTCGTTATTCTCTCTTGCTCTGATTTTACCCCTGTCCGCTTTCTGCTCTTTCTCGCTCCTATAGCGTTTGGGAAGCGGGAGAAAATAACCGTGTTATTAATATTATAGGTAAATAAATTAAGGATATAAGCCTGTTTTGTAAAGAAGTATTTACAAAGCGGGTGGTTTGACAACAAATATGAACTATCAAGTAAAACATTACACCCTCGCCGCCATTTTGTTTGTCGTGCTTTTGTCGACAGCCTCGACCTTTGGCACAGTGGTGGGTGAGGTTATCTACTATCTTGCCTTTTTGTTGCCACTGCTGTGGTGCGTGCACTGTGCCAAGAGCGCACAGAGAAAAAGGGAAGAGATAGCGGGTGTGGCAGAGCCACCAAGAAAACTGTTCTCGCTTAATAAAGAGGGGTGGCTAACAACCATACTCCTTTGTGCGCCTGTGGTGGCGGTGGTGCTTTTGCTCTCCTACTTGACCTCGCTTTTGTTCTCTCTCTTTGGTCTTTTGACACCGAGTGTCGCGGATGCGCCCATTTTTGCTATGATAATCGAGCACGCGGTAGCCCCCTCGATACTTGAGGAACTGCTGTTTAGATTTGCGCCCCTGCTGCTCCTTGCACCCTATTCCCGTTGGGGCTGTGTAGTCATTTCGGCTCTATACTTTGCCCTTATTCATTGCAACCTCTTCCAGATACCCTACGCGCTTATTGCGGGCGGGATATTTATAATAGTAGACCTCGCCTTTGATAGTGTGCTCCCATCTATGGTTTTGCACCTTGTCAACAATGTCGCGTCGGTAGTGATGCTAAAGTATTGCTCGAGCGGTACACCATTTGTGGTTTACCTTGCTGTTGTGATAGCTCTTGCCCTCGTTTCTCTCTTGCTTCTTGTCCTTTGGAGAAAGAAATTGTTCGAGGGGGTTTCTTGTGTGTTTGGCAAGGGCGAGGCCTTTACCACGATGTCCCCTGTGGCGCTTGTCGTTTTGACTATGGGCATCGCTGTATTTAATCTATTATAGGAGTCTATTTATGGATAAGGAAATCTTAATATCGAGCCAGCTCGACGAGGACGAAAAGTATATGAGAGTCTGCCTCGACCTGGCAAGACAGGCCGCAGAGATAGACGAGGTGCCTGTGGGTGCGATAGTTGTCAAGGATGGAGAAATAATAGCAAAGGCGTATAACACTCGCGAGCACACCAAGTGTGCTACCCACCACGCGGAGATACTGGCGATAGAAGAGGCTTGCAGGAGGCTGGGTGGCTGGCGTCTTGTCGGCTCGACCCTCTATGTTACCATGGAGCCCTGTGCTATGTGTGCCGGCGCGATAATAAACGCAAGGCTGCCCCGTGTGGTCTATGGTGCGCCCGATATTAGGTTTGGTGCCTTTGGCTCGCTTCTTGACCTTTCCAGCCTGCCACTAAACCACAGACCCGTGATTTGTGGCGGTGTCCTCGGAGAAGAGGCGAGAGAAATGCTCTCGTCCTATTTTAAGAAAAAACGAGATAATCACCACCCCGTGTCAAGTTTTGAATCTCTTTTACCAAAATAACCTGTTTATTTGCAAACAATTCGTTACATAAATGCGTCAGCTGTCGATTTTGCGGGCTGTCGCTTTTATTATATAAAAATATTTATGTTGACAACATTTATCTTGTGTGATAAAATGAGGGTATGAAAAAAGAATATCTTGAATGCGGTCGCGTGTGCAACGCGCACGGTGTCCGCGGAACACTAAAGGTTGACCCCTGGTGCGATAGCCCCAAGGTGCTCGCCTCAAGGAAGAGGGTTTTTCTTGCCGAGAAGGACGGCGGCTATAAGGAGATTAAGGTCCTTTCCTCTTCCGTGAGCGGCGCGCTCGTGCTCTTGACACTTGAGGGGATTGAAACTCGCGAGGATGCTGTCGCGATGAAAAACACTATACTCTACCTTCACAGGGAGGATATTCCACTAAAGAAGGGCGAGATGCTTATTGCTGATATGATAGGTCTTTCTGTTATTGATGCAAGCAGCGGCAGGGTCTATGGCGAAATCATAAATGTGACCGACGCCCCCAGAGGCAAGCTCTATTATATCAAGACTCCCTCGGGCGAGGTAATCTACCCCTCGGGTGAACAGTTTATCAAGGAGATAGTACCCGAGGTGGGAATGTATATCACACCTATTGCGGGATTTTTTGACGAAGATGAGATTTGAAGTCCTTACACTTTTTCCCGATATGGTTAAGGGTGTGCTTGACGAGAGTATAATAGGTAGAGCGCAGGAGAGTGGTATTGTAACTGTAAATTGCCATAATATCCGCGACTACTCTACCAACAAGCATCGCAAGACCGATGACACCCCCTATGGTGGTGGTAAGGGAATGGTTATGACCTGCCAGCCTATTGTGGACTGCTATCGCAAGGTGCGTTCTGACCTGCCAAAGACCGAGAGTGTCAGGGTGATTTACATGTCACCCAAGGGCAGGATTTTTAACCACGGGATCGCAAAGGAGCTCTCCGAGTATGATAATTTGATTTTTCTCTGCGGTCACTACGAGGGCGTAGACCAGAGGGCAATCGACCTGATTGTTGACGAGGAGATATCCATAGGCGACTATGTCCTGACGGGCGGCGAAATCCCTGCTTGTATTGTGATAGATGCTGTCGCAAGACTTAAAGAGGGTGTCCTTGCTGAGGCCGTTTGCTACGAGGACGAGTCTATCGCCTCCGGTATTCTTGAATATCCCCAGTACACCAAGCCCCGCGTTTTTGAGGGACTCGAGGTCCCCGAGGTATTGATAGGTGGCGACCACGCCAAGATAGATAGGTGGAGGCTCGAGGAGGCGGTTAATTTAACACGGGTGCGCCGCCCCGACCTTTTGGCACAGCATCCCGAGTACGAAGAGATGCTCGCTCCAAAACCAAAACGGGGAAGAAAAAAGAGGACTGAAGAAGTCTGATATGACAACTTTTATTTACAATGACAATGAGAAAGGAGAAGCCAAATGGACAAGATGAACCTACCCAGCCTATTAAACGGGTACGAAACCGTGCAGGGCTCGGGTGAAGAGCGCTTTTATTGCAACAGTATTTCAGGCTCTCCTAACAGGCGCGGCAGGAGCCGTACCGCCCGTAGATTTGAGAAGCTTGTTGGCTCCTTTGCCGACCTTTTGTCCTACTCCTCTACGAGAATGTATGGTATGTTTCTTGTCGGGTTTGGACTTTTGTCTTTGCTTTTGCACTTTACCAAGGAGTATGTGACCGGCTATGAGGTGCCGCTTTATGTGCTTATGCTTGGCACATTCATTTCCATTTTAGGTGTTATATTCCTTGTTTTTGACAAGCCCGCTTCCATTGCCTTGCAGGAGTTCAGGCTCACCGACTTTATCCTCTTTGAGTTCTTCTGTATTAAGAGAATGCCAAGGCGAGATGATGCAAAGACTATACCGCCCCTTGTGGGCCTTGCTCTCGGTGTGCTCCTTGCTCTAATCGGCATACTTGTCCCATTTTACTATGTATTTGTAGCGCTTTTGGCGGCCGTGTATTTTGTGGTGACTATGGTATCCACCGAGTTTGGATATTTTGCTACCTTCCTCGCTATGCCTTATATTAGCTACATTCCCCATTCTGACACGGTACTGGCCCTGCTCTCGGTGGTCACTCTTCTATCCTTTGCACGCAAGGTGGCAAGGGGCAAGAGAGTTTATGCCTTTGAGCAGTATGACCTTGTGATAGGTGTCTTTCTCGTTATCGTATTTATTTCGGGAATTATTTCGGGTGGTACAGCATCGCTTGGCCCCTCCCTGTTCCTTGCGATAATGACCTCGGGATACGCGCTCTCCTCCTCGCTGATAACCAACCGCAGACTTGCCGACTGTATGATGAATTCTGTCATCGTGTCCTCCTTGCCTGTCACTATTATAGCTATCGCAGAGGGAGCTGTTGGTCTTTCACGTGGTGACTTTGGCGGAGTGAGTGGTACATTTTCAAACTCTGGCGACCTGGCGGTATTTCTGATAGTTTCGGCAATCTTTACGCTTTACTACATTCGTGTTATGAAGAGTGTAGGGCTTAAGCTTTTGTATTCCTCGTTCTTGATTTTGATGCTTGTCGCCCTCGTTTTTGTTGGCGAGATTTGGGTGCTTGTCACAGGTCTTTTGGCTACACTCGCATACCTTGCTACAAAGCTTCAAAGGTATAGTGGAATAGCTCTTGTTGGTATATGCGCACTGCCAAGCCTCTTGATATTCCTACCCCTATCCTTTATCAGTCGAATTTCGGGCCTGCCCGTTATATCGCTCCTTCGTCTTGAAGAGTATGCCTTCAGGTGGAAAAACTCGCTGTCGATGATGCTCGACAACCTCTTCTCGGGTATTGGCATAGGTCCCTATTGCTTTGAAGAGGGTATAAAAAACTATGATGTAGGCGCTTCCTACACCGATAGTGGCAGTTTCTTCCTTGGTATAGGTGTCGAGGTTGGCATATTTGCCCTTTTGGCATTTTTGATTCTGTTTGTTATAAGAATCAGGCACAGGTCCCGCTATGCTGGATTTTTGAAGAGGTCGGAGGTTATAGAGCTGTCCAAATTCTCGGCTGTCGCTCTTGTGGCCCTGATAGTCTACGGCGCCTTCAATTTCTTATGGAGTGATGCCACCGAGACCTATCTGTTTTGGTGCGTGTTTGGTGCTTCGAGCGCAGGACTTCGTGTATCGAGGCAGAACTATGACGACTATGTGGGTTATTACAGCGACGGAAGAAGCGACGATTCCTCTGCACTTGATGTGGAGCTTGAATAAGATTTAGGCATTTTGCATTAAAAAAATATAAAAATATGTAAAAAATCTACTGTTATTTTTTAAAAAACTATTGATTTTTAGAAAACTATTTGTTATACTATTTAATACATAAGCCCCGAAGGAGATATGATATGATTACTCGCAATATTACAATAAAGAATAGTGTTGGTCTTCACGCAAGACCCGCGACCTTCTTCATTCAAAAGGCTAACTCCTACAAGTGCTCTATTTGGGTGGAGAAAGAGGATTGCCGTGTAAATGCGAAGAGCCTGCTCGGAGTGTTGTCGCTCGGTATTACACAAAACACCAATATCACCATTATCGCTGATGGTAATGATGAGGCTGATGCTATCGAGGGCCTTGCAACACTCATCGATGGTGGTTTCGCTGAAATATAATTACATAAACTCTACTCGAGCCTGATTCTTTGGAATCAGGCTCTTTGTCAAGAGGAGGGATATGATGACCGTAATAGAGAGGCTACGCGACAAGGCAAATTCCTTGCCCGCCACCCCTGGTGTTTATATAATGAAAAATGCCGATGGCGAGGTTATCTATGTCGGCAAGTCGAAAAAACTGAAAAACAGAGTAACCTCCTATTTTGTAGGCACACCCTCGGGATACAAGACCGCAAAAATGGTCTCGCAGGTGCGTGACTTTGACTATATTGTGTGTGACACAGAGATAGAGGCCCTGTCGCTTGAAAACACGCTTATAAAAAAGCATTCGCCGAAATATAATATAAAGCTCAAGGACGCCAAGTCCTATCCCTACATCAGGGTTTCAAGGGACGAGTATCCTCGCTTTAGTGTGACAAGAGAGCGAAAAAGCGACAAAAGTAGATATTACGGCCCCTATCGTGGGGCATCCGATGCCTACACCGCACTGGAAACCGTGCTTAAAATTTTCGGCCTGCCCACCTGCAAGCGCGTGTTCCCGAAGGACATAGGCAGGGAAAGACCTTGTATATACCGTGATATGGGCCGATGCATCGCCCCCTGTGCGGGTGGTGTGGACAGGGAGGAGTATCTTCGCCTTGTCAGGTGTGCCGAGTGGGTGCTCGACGGAAATGTAAAGGGCACGGTCGAGAGCCTTACTATGGAGATGGAAAAGGCCTCGGAAAATATGGAGTTTGAGCGCGCAATAATGCTCCGCGACAGCATCCGCGCCATAGAGCGCCTGTCTGAAAAGCAAAAGGTGGTCGCCGACGGCAAGGTGAACAGGGATGTTTTCGCCCTTTACACCTCCGAGGTGGAGAGTGTGCTCGCGGTGCTGTCTATAAGAGACGGCTCGCTTGTGAAGAAAAACGAGTTTGTCCTCTCTCTATCCGAGCTTACCAGGGGCGAGGACGCCTTGTCACTAATAGCCGATTATTACGACACGGGTGGGGGTATACCTCGCGAAATAATGCTCGACTTTGAGCTCGAGGAGGAGGATATCGAGCTTCTCTCGGAATATCTGTCGCTGCTTGGTGGCAGAAAGGTGGCGGTACGCATTCCCTCGCGTGGGGATGGCAGGGCGCTGTGCGATATGGCACTTGAAAACGCAAAGGAAGTGGCAAGACAGCACCGCCTCGATGCCGAGCGCGAGGATAAAAATATAGCAAGACTCGCCGAGCTTCTCGGACTTTCCGAAGTGCCAAAAAGAATTGAAGCTTACGATATATCCAACATTGGCGACGAGAGCATCACCGCCTCGATGGTTGTGTGGGCTATGGGCAAGATGAAAAAGAGCGACTATCGCTCATTTACTATAAAAACCACAAATGGCAGGGACGACTATGGCTCGATGCGTGAGGTCCTCTCGCGCAGGCTGGCGCATATAGGTGACGGCAGCCCCTCTCTTGGCGAGAGGCCCGACCTGATACTCCTTGACGGAGGTGTGGGACAGGTGCACGCGGTCGCTGAAGTGCTTTCGGAGATGGAGCTTGATATCCCCCTCTTCGGTATGGTCAAGGACGACTTCCACAAGACTCGTGCTATAACCGACGGACAGCAGGAAATATCCATAGCAAGAGAGATGGGTGTGTACACAATTGTTTACAATATCCAGGAGGAAGCCCATCGCTTTGCGGTAAAGCATACTATGGCAAAAAAGACCAAAAGCTTGACACGGTCCACCCTTGAAAATATCGAGGGCATAGGTCCCACCAAGGCGAAGGCTCTGCTTGCATCCATGCCTCTTGGCAGGATAAAGACCGCCTCGGTAAAGGAGCTTGCGGCTATAAAGGGCATCTCGGGGAAGGATGCCGAGAATATTCGCGCCTACTTTGATAGGGCGAAGAAAAAATAATAGGCTTCGACAGGGCGGCTAATAGAAGTGCCTAAATATGTCGAAGAGAAAAAATGCTTTGATAGGGTGCGTTGGGGAGACGCGCTTGGGCTTGGCGAGAAAGACAGAACTCATATAGGTCAAGGCAGCGCCTAAATATGAAGGAGTAAAAACGACCTGCTTCGGCAAGACCGAGTAAGGGATAAAAAGGAGCAATTATGCTGAGAATTATTACAGGAAGCCTTAAAGGGAAAAAGCTCTATTCTCTCGAGGGCGAGGCAACCAGACCCACCTCGGATAGAATAAAGGGCGCTATGTTTTCCTCTATCCAGTTTGACATAGAAAACAGAAGGGTGCTCGACCTTTTTGCGGGCACAGGACAGCTTGGTCTTGAGGCGCTCTCCCGTGGGGCGAGCAGTGTCACCTTCGTGGATATGGAGCGCGAGGCGATAGACATAGTAAAGAAAAACACTACCCTCTGTGGTGTGTTTGACAAGTGCCGCTATTCGGTTGCCGACTGGCGCAATTATATTAGAAAAGCATCCGGCAGGGACAAATTCGACCTTGTGTTTATCGACCCTCCCTATGCGATGGAGTGCTGTGCCGAGGCGGTAAAAAGACTGTGCGAGGGCGAGCTTCTTCTCCCCGGTGCGATTTTGGTGTTAGAGAGTGGCGAGGAGCAGATTGACCTCGATGGCGAGGAGTTCTCGAGGTTTGAGGTTATCAAGTCCACCGCTTATGGCAAAAAGACCGCGGTAAACATTCTCCTTTTCCGTCCTTGACGGCGGGGTGACAACTCGACAGAAACATGAAGGATTTAGAAGTAGGAGTTTTTATGTGGGATTTTGGTTTCTTCCTTCAGTCGGCACTGCTCGGTGTGGGACTTGCTATGGATGCCTTTTCGGTGTCGCTGGCTAACGGACTTAATGAAAATAAAATGAAGGCACCCAGGATGTGCCTTATCGCCGGTGTGTTTGCCCTCTTCCAGTTTGCTATGCCTATGATTGGCTGGGTTTGTGTGCACACGCTGTTGTCGGTGTTCTCTGTTTTGGGTGATATTATACCCTGGATAGCGTTGTCGCTTCTTGGATTTATCGGCGGCAAGATGCTTTACGAGGGCATCAAGGGTGGCGAGAGCGAAGAGCCTGTTGCTGTGGGTATTGTTGCACTTATTGTGCAGGGTGTCGCGACCTCTATCGATGCCTTGTCGGTGGGCTTTACCATAGCCGAGCACGACCTTTTACAGGCGCTTGTGTGTTGCTTGGTTATCGCGGTGGTCACCTTCTTCCTTTGTATGGGTGGACTTGCCATAGGCAAGCGCTTTGGCACCCACCTGGCTGGCAAGGCGGGAATACTTGGAGGTATTATTCTTATCCTTATTGGTCTTGAAATCTTCATTAGCGGTGTATTTGGCATCTGATTATTTTTAGACTAAACATTGACAAAATAAATATTTTAATATATAATATACTGTTGTATATTTGGAGATTGTATGAGTGTTATTTTGCCGGGTAGCTATGACCCTGTGACTCTTGGCCACCTCGATATCATCAAGAGGGTGGCGGCACGAGAGGACGAGGTCTATGTCGTTGTTTTTATCAATGAAACAAAACAATATATGTTTTCGCTCTCTGACAGGGTGAATATGCTTTTGCTCGCTACCGAGGGGCTTGACAATGTTATGGTTTCCTATTCGCTGGGGCGAGTTGTCGACTATATGCGAGAGCATGAAATTGATAGGATAGTCAAGGGCTACCGTGACGAGCGTGACCTCGAGTGGGAGAGATACCAGGCTGAATATAATATGCTCCACGGCGGCTACCAGACCGAGATGGTGGAGTGCAGGGAAGAGATGAAGGGGATAAGCTCGACTATTGTAAGAGAGAGGCTTGCCCGCGGCGAGCCCTTAGACGGACTTGTGCCCGACTCTGTGCGCGACTATATAAACGAGATAATTAAAACCGAAAGGACGAAATAAAATGAAGGAAAAAATTGAAGAGTTAAGGGCTCGCTTTGATAGCGCCCTTGGTGCTTGCACTTCGGCGGAAGAGCTTGAGGCTTTGCGAATAGAGTTCCTTGGCAAGAAGGGACATATAGCCGACCTGATGAAGGGGCTTCGCGACGTGGAGGACAAGAAGGCGGCAGGCCAGCTTATAAATAACCTTAAGACCGAGGTTGAGGCCGCTATTACCGAGGCTATCGAGACTCTTAAAAAGGCAGAGATAGAGGCCCTTGTTAGAAATGCGAAGAAATACAACCCCACCCTCGTTATGGAGAGAGAGCTCGGCTCCTACCACCCCATAACCCTCGCGACTCGTGAGGTAGAGGAGGTATTTACCTCTATGGGCTTTACTATCGAGAACTTCTTCGAGATTGTCGACGATTATCAGTGCTTCGAGGCGCTTAATATACCCAAGCACCACCCCGCAAGAGATATGCAGGATACATACTATCTTGAAAACGGTCAGCTTCTCAAGACCCACACCTCTGCGGCACAGAATGCTATTATGAAGAAGTATGGCGCGCCCCTTCGTGCTATCTTCCCCGGCAGATGCTTCAGAAACGAGTCTACCGACGCCTGCCACGAGAATACCTTCTTCCAGATGGAGGGTATGATGATAGACGAGAATATCTCTATATCCAACCTGATTTACTTTATGAAGACTATGCTCTCCGAGGTGTTCAAGAGAGACGTAAAGGTTAGACTTCGTCCCGGCTTCTTCCCCTTTGTCGAGCCTGGCTTTGAGCTTGATATCAACTGCGAGATTTGTGGCGGCGACGGCTGTCCCTCCTGCAAAAACTCTGGCTGGCTCGAGCTTTGTCCCTGTGGTATGATCCATCCCCGCGTGCTTGAAGAGGGTGGCATCGACACCGAGAAGTACACAGGCTTTGCCTTTGGTCTTGGACTTACCCGTCTTGCGATGATGAAGTACGGTGTAAAGGATATCCGCGACTTCAACAGCGGTAGCCTTAAGGCCCTTGGACAGTTCAAGTCCTTGTAAAACGCGAAAGAGAGGAATAGAAAATATGTTTTTATCGATGAACTGGATAGGCGACTTTGTCGACCTGTCTGGCCTTGACAAAAAGGCACTGATACACAACTTCACACTCTCCACCGCTGAGGTAGAGGACATTATAGTTAAGGGCGAGGACACCTATGGTGTTGTCGTTGCCAAGATACTTTCTGTGGAAAATCACCCGAGTTCCAAGAAGCTCCACCTGTTAAAGGTTGACACGGGTAGCGAGGTTCTTGATATTGTCTGTGGCGCACCCAATGTTAGAGAGGGAATGAAGGTTGCCCTTGCGACAAACGGTGGTGCTGTGGCGGGCCACCCGATTTCGGTGGCTACTGTTGGCGGCTTTACCTCCTATGGTATGTGCTGCTCGGAGGCCGAGCTTGGCATAAGCGACGACAACTCGGGCATTTGGGAGATTACCGATGACATTGCCCTTGGTACCGATATCAAGAGCGTCTATGCTATCGACGATATTATCTTCGAGGTGGACAACAAGTCTCTCACCAACCGCCCCGACCTTTGGAGCCACTATGGTATCGCTCGCGAGTTTGCTACCATTACAGGCAGAGAGCTTAAGGCACCTATGACCATAAATGTTGACGAATATTCGACCCTCCCCGGTGTTTTGGTGGAGGTAAAGGCTACAGACCTGGTATACAGATATTCGGCTATCAAGGTGGAGAACATCACTCGCAAGATTTCCCCCGTAAATATGCGCATCCGTCTTTACTACTGCGGCTCTCGTGCTATCAACTTCCTTGCCGACCTTACAAACTACGTGATGCTCGAGCTCGGACAGCCTATGCACGCCTTTGATAACAGACGCGTGGATAAGATAGAGGTGCAGACCTTTGCAGATGAGCGAAGCTTCACTACCCTTGACGGCATAGAGAGAAAAATTGACTCTAATATGCTGATGATTACCTCGGGTGACGAGCCTGTGGCGATTGCAGGTGTTATGGGTGGCGATGCCTCCAAGATTGAGGACGATACTACCTCGCTGCTTCTTGAGTCGGCTACCTTTGACGGTGTCAGTGTTAGAAAGACCACCACAAGACTTGGCCTTCGTACCGACGCATCTATGAGATACGAGAAGATGCTCGACCCCGAGCTTTGCCGACTTGCAACCGAGAGACTTCTCGGCCTGCTTTTCGAGCTTGACGAGGGCGCGAGAGTTATTTCTTCCTTCACCGATTGCTATGTCAGAAAGTATCCCACCATCACCCTTTCCTTTGACAGAAAGTACGTAGACCGTTACACGGGTATATACATTCCCACCGATAGAATAGTCACCACCCTTCGTGGCCTTGGCTTTACTGTTTTGGTCGATGGCGACAGCTTCACCGTTACCGTCCCCTCTTACAGAGCCACCAAGGATGTTACCATAAAGGCCGATATAATCGAGGAAATCACTCGTATATACGGCTATGATAACTTTGACATTTCTACCTCTATGTCCGCCCTTGCTCCTGTGCGCCGTGAGGTGCTTAAGAGCGACGAGGATAGAATGAAGGACCTCTTGGTAAAGAGCTATCGTATGCACGAGGTTCACTCTTACATTTGGTCGGATAGCGACAAGAATGCCGAGCTTGGCATCACCACCCCCGAGAATGTTAGAGTCCTCAATGCACAGACCCCTGCACACCAGTATCTTCGTGTGTCTATGATACCCACCCTTCTTTCCTTTGTAAAGGAGAACAAGGGATATCGCGATGAGTTTGCTATCTTCGAGATTGGTCACACCGTCGAGGGGCTCCGCGCTGACGGTAACTGCAACGAGCAGAACAAGCTGGGCGCTGTTATCTACTCCAAGACCGCGGGCGAGGAGAACCTCTTCCTCCGTATGCGCGACGTAGTAAACGAGCTTTGCGCTGATATTCTTCACCAGCCTGTCGAGTATGTCTCGTCTACCAACCCTGCCGACTATATGCACCCCGTAAACAGCTTTGATATCCTTGTATCTGGCGAAAAGGTAGGCTACATCGCAGTGCCTCACCCCGTAGTGCTTGCAAATGTTGATAAAAAGTGTGCTGTTGCATTCTTCGAGATTTCTACCGAGAAGTTCGCTTCGGTAAAGGTGGGTGCCAACAAGTATCGCGAGCCCTCCAAGTTCCCCGCAATCGAGATTGATATGACCTTCGTTGCCGACGTTTCCTCGGTAGTGCTTGACGAGGTTAAGAACATCGCCTCCGCCAAGGCACAGGGCCTTCTCCAGGACGTAAAGATGAAGGACGTCTACACCGACAGCGAGGGTGTAACCGCTCTTACTCTTCGTTTCTCCTTCGTATCCTACGAGAGAACACTCTCCAAGCAGGAGCTTCAGCCCGCTACCGATGCTATTGCAGAGGCGCTTAAGGAAAATGGCCTTGTTCTTAAGGCTTAATCTTGGTTAAACTTCAGATAGCATTAGCGCAAAATTTAATCTGAATAGACAGCATTAGAGCGAAAAAATCCTAACAAACAACAAAACCGACCGAATTTACTCGGTCGGTTTTTCTTATATATCGGTAAAATAGTACGCACAGGGATAGATGGCAAATGCGCAAAATTTGACACGCACCCCGACGTGTCCGTAAAAATGTAAACAAATATTTGCTTAATGCGTCAAAACCCAAAAGGCGACAGCGCCTGCCGCTGCCACATTTAGCGAGTCTACACCGTGGGACATAGGTATCTTTGCGGTGTAGTCAGAGGTGGCTATGGTGCTTTTTGATAGTCCGTCACCCTCGGTGCCGAGGATGATAGCCAGCTTTTCCTCGCTTCGAAGCCCCTGGTCGTCAATGCTCACCGAGTTATCAGTGAGCGCCATTGCCACGGTCTTAAAGCCGAGGGAGTGTAACTGCTCGATGCCCTTATTGGGCCAGTCAGCCTTGCTCTCTCCAATTCTGCCCCAGGGTACTGTAAACACCGTGCCCATACTCACTCTTACTGCCCTACGGCACAGGGGGTCACAGCAGGTGGGTGTGATAAGCACCGCATCTATACCAAGGGCCGAGGCAGAGCGGAATATAGCGCCGATGTTGGTCGAGTCGGCTATTTCTTCGAGCACGGCCACCCTTTTTGCATCCTTTAAGAGGTCCTCCACGGTTTTTGGCTCGGGTCGCTTCATTGCACAGAGAGCACCGCGTGTAAGCTCAAAGCCTGTCATCTTGGTCAGCACCTCCTTTGGTGCGACAAACACGGGGACGCAGTAGGGGAGGGCAGAGAGCCTCTCGATTACCCCCTCGACAGCACCGCCGAGCAGCCTTTCGTCGGTAAGAAGCGACACGGGTAGGCATCCAGAGTCCATAGCCACCTCGATAACGGTGGGGCTCTCGGCGATAAAGATGCCCTTCTCGGGCTCTAACTTGTTGCGAAGCTGTGCCCCTGTGAGTCGGACATAGACGTCAAGCCTTGGGTCACTATAGTCGGTTATGTTAATTATTTCGGTCATTTTGTTTTCCTGATTTCCTTTGTTTAATGTCGAGGCTTTAGGCGTCCCTATTGCTTGCATCTCGATACTCGTCTATCTTGCGAGCCATCTGTTTTGCAACCGCGCCCGACAGCCTGCACACCTCGGGGTAGACCTCTTTTGGCATATTTTTGTACACGTCGTCTGCTTCAAGAGTGAAGTCGCCTCGGTAGTCTATCTCGCCGAGCGCTCGGCAAATCTCGTCCCAGTTAAGTCGAGAAAGCCCGGGGATAGTGTGTAGGTCACGGACATAGTCCACATCGTGGGCGTGGATACAGCCAAGCCTGTCCCTGCCTAAAAGACGGATAGAATTTTCCGGCTCTCTCTCGCACAGTGCCACGTGACCCAGGTCAAGACACAGGGTAAAGGCGTCGCTGTCGTCCAGGGTGTCAAAGTATCTGATATGCTCGTATGGGTCAGCGCACACATCGTCGACAATGCGGTGGGTTACAGGGTGGGTCTGCCACATATTCTCTATCGCTATTTTAACTCCGTACTCCTTGGCATAGGGGGCGAGCGAGCGGTAGAACTCCATGTTCATTCTGAAGTGCTCCTCCTCGTGACCATAATAGCGGGGGATTTGTATCGGGTGAATTACAATATTTCGTGCCCCGATGATAGAGGCAAATTCTATACAACTGGGCAACAGGGGTCGGGTATCCCCCATATAAAACGCCGCACCGCCGCCAAAGGGGGCGTGCATCTGGTTAAAGATAATGTCCCTATCTTTTGCCATCTCGCGTATGCTCTTTGCGTATTCTCGCCAGTTTTCTTCCTTTATTTTTTCCGAGGAATACATAGTAAAGTCGAGGGCAGAAAATCCAGCCTCGCGGAACAAATCGAGTGCCGCCTCTTCACCAAGGGCGGGGAAAAGCACCTCTGTCTGTGTAGAAAAAAGCATATTAGCCTCCTATAATTTACATAACTATATTATCATTTAGTAGTAGTAAAGTCAATATATGAGAGGAAAATGCTCTGTTTTTAGTTGTCTTTCTGCCAAGAATAGGCATATCTGTAAAAAACGATAAACAGTGTGACTAAATCACAGAAGAGAGGGGAAAATAGTGGTATAATAAAGCCACAGAGCAGGAAAATGCTCGAAAAAGGAATAAAAACAAAAAAGGAGAAATAAATATGTCAGTACAAATACTTAACAAGGATAATTTTGAAAAGATAATTTCCTCCGACAAGCCCGTGCTTGTAGACTTCTATGCCGATTGGTGTGGCCCCTGCCGTATGCTCTCGCCCATAGTGGAAGAGATTGCTAAAGAGCGCGACGATATCATAGTCGGAAAGGTAAATGTGGACAAGGAGGAGGACCTCGCTCGCCGCTTCAATATCTACTCTATCCCCTCGCTTATAGTATTCAAGGGCGGCGAGCCTGTAAGACAGGCAAACGGCGCAAGACCAAAGGCGAGCATCCTCTCGCTTATCGACGGTTAATAGGGGCAAAGGGGCGAGTAATTTTCGCTTTTTCTTGAAATCGCATTCGTACCATATCCGACAGCAAAAACAAGCACAGGGTGGCATTTATGCCACCCTGTGCAACACTAATGTGTAAATAATAGTTTACATTACATCTGTTTACAATGTTCCCTCTGGTATGGAGGCGCTATCAGGTCGCCTTTCAAAGGGAGGCACAGATAAGACTCCCTCTTGGAGGTGAACCTAAAATGTAGGGACCGGCGTCCCCGACGGTCTGTTAAGAAAACCAATCCTGCTCCTTGATTTAGACTCTCACATCGCGAGTCGGCGTAGGCCCGCCTTGTTTAATATATGGACTCCCTCGGTGCGAGAGGTGGAAACCAGTCCCTCGGAGGAGAAGTATTTTAACATTCTTGACACCACCTCACGGGCAGAGCCCATATACTTGGCTATCTGCTCTTGGGTTAGCTTTATTTTGTCGCTTCCCGTCTTCGCCATCTCGTCAAGAAGGAAAATGGCAAGGCGCTTGTCCATACTCATAAACAGAATTTGTTGCATAACCCACATAATCTCGGAGAAGCTGGCGAGGGCGGCCTCCATAGCGAAGATTTTTGCCTCGGCATATCTGTTGGACAAATCCTCGTAGGCACAGCCACCGACCACAAGGCACTCGCTATTTTCCTCGGCATCCACATAGACGTCAAAGGTCACGCTGTTAAGCACACAGGAGGCGGATAAAATGCACATATCCCCGGGAAACAGGCGGTAAAGGGTTATGTCCTTGCCGTCCTCGGAGAGGATATACATTCGTAGGCTACCCTTGTTTATCAGGATAACTCCCGTACACTCGTTGCCGTCGTGGATATTTGTACCCTTGGGGAAGGTCATATCAAAGGACGAGCGCATAAAGGTCTCCCTGTCCCTATCACTTATTTTATCCCAAAAGGGGAATGTCTTTTTGAATAGTTCAAGTTTTGCCTGCTCGGTCATTTTTTCACCCTCTTTTCCTATCAAGTA
>JAZSMN010000250.1:0-3708 GCA_045535925.1 Eubacteriales bacterium | reverse complement strand
GGCTACGATCCGACTTCTCAGAGGGCTTCTTTTATCAAAGCGAGAAGACCGAGAGGCTTCACACCTTCTTCTTTGCAAAGATACGAAAGGATGGTACAGAGGTGACCGAGCATCTAATCGAGGGTGTGGATATTCATAACGGCTGTTATGTGGACATATTTCCCCTTGACAAATGCCCCGCTACACCTGTATTTGCCAAGCTATACTTTAAGACTATACAGATGCTAAACTGTGCTATAATATCCAAGGTGAGCCCCGACTTTAAGGACGAGTACAAGCCCTTTACAAGGTTTGTATATAAGTGCGTGCGTCTACTCCCCTTTGGTGCGCTTCGCACTCTGCGCCGCTTTGTCAGGTGGTTCTACTCGGTGTTTAGCTCCGGCAAAAGGTGGTGCACGGTCGCCGGCTCTCACGGCTATCCCCGCGAAACCTACCTGCCCGAGTGGTTTTCGGGCGAAGTAATGCTGGAATTTGAGGGCAAAGAATACCCTGCCCCCTCGGGATTTCGCGAACTGCTCACCAATATGTATGGCGACTACATGACACCCCCCGCCGAAGGCGACAGAGGCGGCCACTTTAAATAAAAAACAGGAGATATAAAAATAAAAAGAGTTATTACCTACGGAACATTTGACCTTCTTCACTACGGCCACATTAATCTTCTCAAAAGAGCAAAGGAGCTGGGCGACTATCTTGTAGTCGTGCTCTCTACCGATGAGTTTAACTGGAATATGAAGGGCAAAAAGTGCTTCTTCACCTATGAGCAGAGAAAAAAGCTGCTCGAGGCTATAAGATATGTCGACCTGGTTATCCCCGAGGAAAACTGGGAGCAGAAGATAAGCGACGTACAGCTTTATCACATAGACACCTTTGTTATGGGTGACGACTGGGAGGGGAAGTTTGACTTCCTTAAGGACTACTGCGAGGTTGTATATCTCTCCAGAACACCCGAAATCTCCACGACTCAAATCAAAAAGGAGCTTGGAAAATAACCCTTATTAAGCAGACATTGCATTTTTCGAGGGCTATTCTCAGCAAGTATAGTCCGAGATACAGTTTGCAAAATAAATGATTTAGGAGCAAAGATGTTTAAGACCGTAAAAAAAGTATTCAGGCTTATGAAGGATCGGTTTTGGAAGGCAAAGCAAAACTACCTCAAATATTATCGAGAACTACCGATAGAAGATAAAACCATACTTTTAGAGTCAGAGCACGGCAAGAAGCTTGACGGCAGCATATTTTATATTATTAAATATTTAGCAAACAGCGAAAAGTACCGTGATTACAAAATATACGTTACCTCCTTAGGAAGAAATCTAAATAAATTCTCTGAATTTATGGCAGCTCACGGAATAGAAGGTGTAACGCCTGTTATGCTTGCTTCTGATGAGTATATGCGTCTGCTCGCCAGTGCAAAATACCTGATAAACGATACCTCTTTCGGTCCGTATTACGTGAAAAAAGAGGGACAAGTATACCTGAACACCTGGCACGGAACTCCACTTAAGGCTCTTGGAAAAAGCGATGCGGCAGACTATCACGCCATTGGAAACATTATGCGCAACTTTATACAGAGCGACTTCTTAATGTATCCCAACGCCTACACTCGTGATATAATGATCCGCGACTATATGCTTGAAAACATCTCAAACGGCTCTGTTATAATGTCGGGTTATCCGAGAAACGAGATTTTCTTTGACCAAACCTCCCGCGATAACATTCGTGAGGCTATGGGACTTAGCGATAAGCGTGTGTATGTGTATATGCCCACCTACCGCGGAAACGTAAGAAAAGGCAAAACCTCCAAGAGTTCGGCATACCTCGCCTATTATCTTTTCGAGCTCGACAAGCAGCTTGGCGAGGGCGAAACGCTTTATGTCAATCTTCACCCACTCGCGACCGACGGAATAGACTTTTCGGATTTCAAAAATATTAAAAAGTTCCCCCCTCAATATGAAGTTTATGAATTCCTTAATATTGCCGATGTGCTTATCACCGACTACTCAAGTGTATTCTTTGACTTTGCGGTAACAGGCAAAAAAATAGTTATGTTCACTTATGACGAGGAGGAATATTTGACATCAAGAGGAATGTATGTAGATATTAGAACATTCCCCTTCCCGAGAGTGTACGGAATTGAATCGCTGTTAGAAGAAATACGCACACCCAAGAATTATGACGACGGCGACTTTATCGCAGAATTTTGCCCACACGACTGCAAGAACGCCTCGGAGCTACTGTGCGACCGCGTTATTCTTGGCGAAGAAAACGGCTTAACCACCGAGAGAATTAAGGACAACGGTAAGGAAAACGTGCTTATATACGCCGGCAACCTAGCAGAAAACGGTATAACCGTTTCGCTCATATCGCTGCTTCATACGATAGACACTACAAAAAGAAACTATATAGTAGCGTTTAAGACCGAACATATTTCCAAAAACAAAGAGAAATTAACAAGGCTTCCCGACGGTGTTTCCTATATCCCCTTCTCTGGTGACTTCAACCTTACTCTCCTTGACAGAATTAAAAGAAAACTATTCAAGGCCAAACTCTGCTCTGCGTCAAATTTTGCCAAGAGTAATGCATTCGTGCTCTCTATGGCGTTTGAACAATTCTTTGGTGGAGCAAGAATAAACAGTGTAATTCAATTTAACGGATACGAATCCGAGGTTATTCTTTTGTTTTCCGCTTTCCGAGGAAAGAGCACCATTTTCGTGCACAACAATATGGTACAAGAAGCAACAAAGAAGAAAAACCAGCGATGGGACGTGCTGGAATACGCCTATCGCAACTACGATAACGTAGCCATAGTAACCGAGGATATGCGAGCCCCCACGCTTGAAATATCCCAACATCCAGAAAATATAAGAGTTGTAAAAAATACGATAAACTACCGTGCTATTATTGAAAAGGCATCAGTCGATTTTGAAGATGGCTCTTACGCAAAATGCTCAGTAGATTACGAAACCGCAAAAGCCGCTTTGGAATCCGACGCAATAAAGTTCATCAATATCGGCAGATACTCTCCCGAAAAGGGGCAGGATAGATTGATTGATTCCTTTGCCACCTTCAATCGAAATAATCCCGACAGTTATCTGTTTATTATAGGTGGATACGCCCAGTCGAACACCTACGAAAACCTCGAGAGGAAAATCAAAGAGTATTCCTTGTCAGACAGAATTATTCTATTTACCAGTATGCCAAACCCCTACACGGTTTTGAAGAGATGCGACTATTTTATCCTCTCGTCACACTACGAGGGCTTTGGACTTGTTTTGGCGGAGGCGGATATTCTCGGCAAACCGGCTATATCTACCGACATTGCCGGACCTCGTACTTTTATGCAACAATACGGCGGAAAACTGGTCGAAGACTCTACCGAGGGCATACTTGAGGGAATGTATATGCTTGCACGAGGCGAAGTCCCTGTTATGAATGTCGACTACGAAAAGTATAACGACGAGGTAAGGGAGCAATTTGACTCTCTGTTTTGATTTCCTATTATGGTGTAGTAATGTTTGGAGCTCTGAAACGCAACCAGTTTCTTCTTGAAGAACTTATTAAGCGTGACTTTAAGAAAAAATACAAGCGAAGCATACTCGGTATAGGGTGGAGTATACTCTCTCCCCTTCTTACCCTTTTGGTAATGAACTTCGTCTTCTCATATCTCTTTGGAAGCAAGATAGACCACTATATCATCTATCTGTT
>JAZSMN010000048.1:0-13990 GCA_045535925.1 Eubacteriales bacterium | reverse complement strand
GTGTAGCATTCGCCTCTTTCCTCTGCCTCAAGGAAGGCCCTTGTCACCTCGTCCGAGGGGAATATGGAGGTAGTCGCGCCCAGCTCAGCACCCATATTGGTGATGGTAGCGCGCTGGGGAACTGTCAGCGAGGACACACCCTCGCCACCGTATTCTATAATAGCACCCACACCGCCCTTGACTCCAAGGCGGCGAAGCACCTCTAAAATAATATCCTTTGCGCTGACATAGTCGGGGAGTCTTCCCACAAGATTTACTTTAATTGTCCTTGGCATGGTGATGTAGTAAGCACCACCGCCCATAGCCACCGCTACGTCAAGACCGCCCGCACCCATAGCGAGCATGCCTATACCACCTGCGGTGGGGGTGTGGCTGTCCGAGCCTATAAGAGTGCCCCCGGGGATAGCAAATCTCTCAAGATGCACCTGGTGACAGATACCGTTGCCAGGGCGAGAATATCTCACGCCGTGTTTTTTTGCCACGGTTGCTATATATCTGTGGTCGTCCGCGTTTTCAAATCCTGCCTGCAGGGTGTTGTGGTCAATGTATGCTACCGACAGGTCGGTTTTCACCCTGTCTATGCCCATTGCTTCGAGTTGCAGATACGCCATTGTTCCTGTGGCGTCCTGGGTCAAGGTTTGGTCGATGCGTATGCCGATTTCCTTCCCCTTTTCGGGTGTTCCATCGACCAAATGACTGTATATAATT
The DNA here is from genome assembly GCA_045535925.1 of Eubacteriales bacterium. Taxonomy (GTDB): domain Bacteria; phylum Bacillota; class Clostridia; order Oscillospirales; family CAG-272; genus UBA1740. Next base: position 13,282 of record JAZSMN010000048.1, on the reverse strand, counting down.
TTTTCGGCTATTGTGTAACCCATTGATTACCCTAGTCCTTTCCTACTTGCTTTTCTTAACACGGGTGCGCCGCCCCGCGTCGGTATGTAAATAATTATTTACAATAGTGCTAAATCGTTGTCGCCCTTCTTCATAGCCTCGACCATATTGTTCATGGCCCTCTCTATGTGCAGGCTTGTCAGCTCGTCTGCCTTTTGGCTGTCGCCCTCAAGCATAGCCTTAAGGATATCTCTGTGCTCCTCTATGCTTGCCTCAAGTCTGCCGGGCATAGTCAGGGAGAGCTTGCGATAGGTCCTTATGTTTCTATGAAGCTCGGTTAGTATTTTATAGAGCATCCTGTTTCCCGATGCCGCGTATATTGTGCTGTGGAAGCTGGTATCAAGCTCTTTCAGTTGCTCTGTGTCCTGCTTTTTCATATAGTATTCGGATATATCCATAGCTTTTTCCAGCCTCTCTTTGTCCTCCTCGCTTAAGCGACTTGTCGCCATCGCGGTCGCCAGGCCCTCAAGACGCATACGGATGCGATAGGTGTCTATAAGGTCATCGACCGTCACACCCACCACCACGGCACATTTGTTGGGGACTAATTCGATAAGGCCTTCTTCTCCCAGCCTTTGAAGTGCAGCGCGTACAGGTGTGCGACTGACTCCAACCTTCTTGGAGATTGCGGTCTCGGTCAGCGTATCGCCTCTTTTGTAAATGCCACAAAGAATCTCCTCTTCGAGTCGTAGGTAGACCTGTTCTTCCAGTGATTTTGTTCTTTCGCTGATTATCATTTTTAGTCCTCCTTGTCTAGCTTTTTAAATGATAAAGATAATATTAAATTGTTAGATTACAAATACCCAAATTAATAGCTTCCGTCTGCCCTGGGAGCCACACTCTCAATAAGGGCATACAGCTCCTCGTCGCCCATAAGAGTTGTTCTTCCGTCGGCATACAGCCTGTCAATTGCCTCCTTGGTGCGCACAACAATCTCGTCGTGCTTGTCAACCTGTCTATCTCCTGTGAGTCCAAAGTGCTTGTTTATCCAGTAGGCTACGCCCGCAAGCCCCGAAGTGTTAGAAATCGCAACCTCGGCAGGTCTTGCAAGAATTGCCTCGGTGTCAAAGACGTTGTAAATTTCCTCGTCCTTCATAAGACCGTCCGCGTGCGCACCCGCCCGCGTTACTTTGAAGTTGTCGCCTACAAAGGGTGTCATCGGCGGGATATTGTAGCCCAGCTCGTGCTTGAAGTATTCGGCAATCTCGGTTATCACCTTGGTGTCCATACCGTCAAGAGTGCCCCTGATAGACGCATACTCGACAACCATAGCCTCAAGAGGCACGTTTCCCGTCCTCTCGCCAATGCCAAGGAGCGAGCAGTTTACCGCCGAGCAGCCATAGAGCCAGGCATTAACCGCATTTACAACCCCCTTGTAGAAGTCGTTGTGTCCGTGCCACTCCAGCATTTCGGAGGGTACATCGGCATAGTGGTGTAGACCATAGACAATACCGGGTACACTTCTCGGTAGAGAAACACCGGGGTAGGAAACACCATAGCCGAGAGTGTCGCACATTCTTATCTTTACAGGGATTCCTGCCTCGTGGCTCAACTCGTTAAGCTCATTGACCAGGGGGACAACAAAGCCATAGAAGTCTGCGCGTGTGATATCCTCCAGGTGACAACGGGGGCGAATACCAGCCTCAAAGGCGTTTTTCACAACACCGAGATAGTGGTCGAGGGCCTCTTTTCTCGTCATTCCCAGCTTGTTGAAGATATGATAGTCCGAGCAGGAGACCAAAATTCCCGTCTCCTTGATGCCTATGTCACGCACCAGGGCAAAGTCCTCTTTTTTCGCCCTTATCCAGGTAGTCACCTCGGGAAATTCGTACCCTAAGGCCATACACCTCTCTACCGCCTCGCGGTCCTTTTTCGTGTAAACAAAAAATTCGCTCTGGCGAATAAGACCCTTTGGACCACCAAGACGGTGGAGCATCGTAAAGATATCCACTATCTGCTTGGCTGTGTAGGGGGCTCTTGATTGCTGACCATCACGAAATGTAGTGTCGGTTATCCAAATTTCGTCCGGGGTGGACAGAGGTACTCGACGGTGGTTGAAGGCAATCTTTGGAATTTCGGTATATGGATATATATCCCTATATAGGTTGGGAGTTTCTACGTCTTGTAGTGAGTATTTGTACTGATGATGCTCTAATAGGTTGGAGTGCCTGTTTTTGCTAATCATTTTCCGTTTCCCCTTTCTTGCGCTGTATAAGTGTATACAATTTTAAATGTGCTTATATTATATAATATGAAAGCCTAATTTGTCAATAACCCAAATTGCACTTTATTTGTGCATTTTTGGGCTAAATTGTCAAAAATTATGCAAGACGGAGGGAGGAAAATTGCAAAAGGCGGCAGAATAGGTGAAAAAATCCCAAGAAAAAATATGCGCGACTTTTTAAAGTGCATATTTAGGTGATTTTAAGCTAAGGCAGTTAATTTAATGGCTTTTTGTGGTTAATCGGCCCCGTTTTCCGCTCTGGTCAGGTTTTTCATCCAGTTGTAGGTGCGGATTTTGAAGAAGGCGACAAAGCATTTTAGTATCTGGTCGCACTTAAGAGCGGCAAACACCACCCACCCGGGCGCGCCGAGCCAAGATGATATGAATCCTGCGGGCAGAACTATCAGAAATACGAAAATCAAATCCATTCGAAAGACAAATCCCGTGTCACCCCCGCTCTTGACCAAGCCAAAAAGACAGGCCACCTGATAGCAGGAGCCTATGATGGTTATGCTGATGACATTGATAAGCCGCTTTGCTTGTAATACTGCGTCGCCTGATACCTGGTACATCGAGATAAAAGGGTTTTTGAGCAAAAATACACCCACCCCTGTGAGAAGCCCGAGGGCGAGAAATATAATTTGCGTTGTTCTAGCGTATTCCTTCATCTTCTCCTTGTCGCCGCTTCCCACCGTCTTGCCTGTGATGATGCCGACTGCCCCTGCCATGCCGTTCATTGTGACATAGGCCAGGTTGTGCATTGTGTTTGCTATGCTTAAGGCGGCGACTATCCCCGCCTCGCTCTGCCTACCCATAATCCCCGAGCCAACAAGCACATTTGTCGCCCACACTATTTGCCCCAGCAACAGGGGAGCGCCGTGCTTTATAAAGTCGCGCAAAAGCGCCTTGTCAAAGGATAAAAGATAACGGGGTCGGAGCATAAGCCTTTTTTCAAAAAAGAATGTATACACGGTGACAATAGCACATTCGACCACCCTTGATATAACCGTGGCAAGAGCAGCACCTCTTACGCCAAGGGCGGGTAGCCCCAAGTTGCCGTATATCAACAGGTAGTTGAGCGCCACATTGATAGCCAGGGAGATGAGAGAAACATAGCCTCCTATCCTTGGGTTTTCGTCCGAGCGCGCGGTGGCTACAAGTGTTTGAGTTATGGTAAAAGGGAGGAAGGAAAAGGCTAAAACCGAGAGATAGGTGGCACCCGTGTCAATTATTTCGACTTTTTCGGTAAAAAGCGAAAGGACAAAGGAGGGTGAGAAAATGCAAAGAATACTTATCAAAAAACCAAATAAGGCCCCTATCCGTATGCCTATGGCAGATATTTTGCACATAGACTCCCTGTCCCCCTTGCCGTGGTATTGGGATGCGAGGACAAGTATACCGCTCTCTATTCCCCCACAAATAAACTGTAGCAGGGTTTGTATCCCGTTTGCAAGATACACACCCGACACCGCCTCGTCCCCAAGCGGGCTTATCATCACATTGTCCGCGAGAGATACCAAAAAGGTGATGAGGTTTTGTAGCGCTATCGGCAGGGATAGTAAAACGAGTGATTTATAAAAGTCCTTGTCCTTTGTAAAAAGCTTGAGTCGTGTTTGCATCTTCTTCCCCCTCTATTTTTACTTATTATACCCTCCGAAGCTTTTTTAAATAGGCTGCCCAAAATTCTATGTAGCTGGCTTTTTGTTTTGAGTGAGTGCCTATTTTATAAAGAAAGGCCCCTTGTGGCTTATACCACAAGGGGCTCCTGATTGTTATGTAGACTTTTTTGTTTTAGATTTCTCGCGCGTTTATTAAGATTATTTTCGCGCTTTGTGAACAATTTGCGTTTTCTGTTTTCGCTTTTTGTTAGCTGTTTGCCTTTGGCGATTTTTACCCAAGGCTTTATTTTGACTCTATTTTCCTCTGATATCGGTTAGCCGACAGAGGGAGAGCTTGTAAATCTCCTCTGCTGCCAGGCGCACCTTTGCTACGATATCTCCCTCACACCTTGGGAAGCAATAGTACAGGCATTCGCCGTCGCCAATTCCCACGATGTCGCCGATTTCGTACCAATTAAAGTCGGAGTTTACACTATATGATGCGGTGGGCTTTTGCGTGTAGTCCAGCTCACCCAGGTTGTCGGTCAGGTGGAAGCCCTCGGTAGAGTGGGTGAGCCTGCCCTCGCCAATATGATAGAGGTTTTTGGTATCCACACTCACCATAATATCCACAGGGATATCCAGCGAGTATTCGCCGCGTAGGATTTCTTCTCTTACTGTCTCACGCTCCCATGCGTACCATAGGGGTGGGTGGCTAAACCTCGCCTCCACGTTTTCCCCGACCAGCGAGCCGTATTCGTCAAGGCGATATTTTGCACCACAGGCGGTACATTCGAGGTATATTCCCTCGCCGTGCATCTTGCCCTCGGTCATACAGTGGGGGCACTTGTAAAGCACACGATTGAGACCTTCTGCGCGTAGGGGTTCGTCTATCTTTATATGGTTTTCCCTCTGCCATTTGAAGGCATCGAAGGAGAACTTCTCTTTGATAATCTCGTTAATTTCCTCGGCACTCATTTTGGCGATTTCTTCTGACGATAGCACATATTCTACCTTTGCCGAGATGTCGACTTTTCTCTTATGCAGGTTGTTGTAGAGGGGGTCGCGAGTGAAGGCACCATAGGTGGTTATCACACAAAGTGGTATGCCCAGCATCTTGACGCACTTGCCGAGGGTGTCGGGCATAGTGGTCGCTGTACCGTCGAAGGAGTAGCCTACCTCGGGGTACATAACGATGCTGTCCTTCAGCTTTTTGACCGAGTGCATCATATCGCGCACAAGGGTGGTGTCGGTGACAAACTTCTTGGTGGGGATACAGCCTATCTGTCGCATAAGCCAGTCCTTGCCGATAAATCCGTCGGTGGTGGCAACAATGTTGAAGGGGCGGGGGTATAGAACATCTGCGACAATCTCAAGGTCGATAAAGCTGGAGTGGTTCATCAGGAAAAAGGCGGGCTCCTTTTTGCCAAGGCGCTCCATTCCTACCCTCTCACAGCGAAAGCGAGTTTCGAAGAGGTCGGGCAGAGCCGCGAGCTTCATCAGGGTGCGGAAGAAGATGTTTGGCTTTATCGGTCTTTGGTGCTTCTCTTTTTTTGCTCTATGCTCTGCTATGACGGCGGAGTAGGGCTTTTCAATAATTTTAATTTTCATATAGGCCTCATAAGAATTATTTGGGCATCTAGTTTATAATACCATAGATTTGACCTTGTGTCAAGTTTGTTGTTTTTTAAGGCTTTTTAAATTGCCGCTTGTAGGGGCTTTATAAATAGAAGCTCCACGGTTACTCTTCGCTTTTTTACGCAAGAACTATATAAAGCCACACATTTTTAATTTTGCCAACAAAACCGCTCTAAAATATGGTATAATATTATATGGGTAAAGCCGACAAAAGATTTGTATCAAGCTGGCTACAAAATATTTACCCATAATTTTTGAAAATACCTGAAGAGTCAAAAAAGCTTCCGAGGTGTGAAAATGAACTATTGCATTTCCGACATTCACGGCGAGTATGACAAGTATATCTCGCTTTTAGAAAAGATAGGCTTTTGCGAGGGGGACAGCCTCTATGTCCTTGGTGACGTGGTGGACCGCGGACCTATGCCTGTTGCCATTCTTCGGGATATGGCGAGGCGGAAAAATGTATACCCTGTTGTGGGCAACCACGATTTTATGGCATACGTCATTCTCTCGCGCCTTAACAAAGAGGTGACCGAGGAGAGTGTGGATGACCTGCTTGGCGGCGAGGTGCTTAAGAGCCTTGCCCAGTGGCGGTCGGACGGTGGCGACACTACCTTAAAGGACTTTCGCGCTCTTTCTCCTGCCGAGAGGGAGGAGCTCTTGGACTATATAGGTGGCTTTTCGCCCTATGTGGAGTTGACTTTACAGGACGGGCGGCGCTTTCTCCTCGTCCACGCAGGGCTTGGCGGATATTCGAGCGAGCGTGACCTTGAGGACTACTTTCTTTCCGACCTGTGCGAAACAAGACCCGAGCTTGAACAGGTCTACTATGACGAGGGCCTCACGGTGGTGGTAGGGCACACTCCGACCATATCGCTTTGTGGCAGGCACGAGGTGTACAAGAGCGGCAATATGATTTTCATCGATTGCGCCGCCACCTTTGGTGGCAGGCTCGCCTGCCTGTGCCTTGAAACCGGCGAGGTGACGTACGCCTAAAGGCGAGTGAAGCTTGCTTCGCAAGTGAAGTTTTGCTGTTGGCAAAGCAAAAAGAGCATACATACAAGATTGTTTTGGTCTTGCGTGTGTGCTCTTTTTATTTTTTAATTTTATACTATAAAGCCCTCTTAATTTTTGGGCTCGGCGGGGGTGCCATTCATGGCATCACACTCTGTGCAAAAACCGTCTACATAGTGATGCTTGCCTGTGGCGGGAATGATTTCGATTTCAGGGAACAGGCACTTTTGACAGGTATGCACTTGCTCACCGTCCTCCCAACAGGTGGCCTCCATAAGCACGTCCCACTCGTCATAGTCGTGTAGCGACTCGTCCGCCTTGGGGAAGTCCTCTTCGAAGTAAGGGCAGAGGTTACATTGGCGGTATCTCTCGCCGTCATCAACGCAGTCGGCTGGTAATACTACAACCCACTCGCCAAGCTCGTGACCGTTTTTGCAATATGAGCCGTCGGAGCAGGCGACAAGGAGAAGGATGCTACTTAGGATAAGCAAAACAGAAAGTATTTTTTTCATATTAACTCCCGATAATCAAGAAATTTATTTTCGTTTTGTAAAGAGAAAAAGGCCGTGGAAAAAAAGTAACGAGTGAAAAAGAAAACGGTTGTTAAAAAAATAGCCGTGTAAAAACATAACAGGCCTTTTTTGGGGGAGGCAAATGTGCAAGCGAAATTAACATAAAATATTTTATATATTTAGCATCAGCCCACCCTGACGATACAATTATAACCCCGCGGAGGGGACAAGTCAAGCGAAAAATCGCGGTCGAAAATGCCAAAACCAGGGCACAAATATGAACAAAATGTAAATGAAAAAACTTTTCAAATTTTCACCGAAATTTTTGAAAAACCGAAAAAAGTGAAAATTATTTTCAAAAAACAACCTCAAATTAGGGGTAAAAATTAAATTTTCTAAAAATATTTTAAATATTTAATAAATCATTTTTCCTCTAAAAAAATCATAAAAAGCTATTGACAAAGCCCATTTTTTCTGTTAAAATTTAAAATGTGAAAGTAAATTTCACGATAAATAGAAAAAATTTTCATAAATCTGCTAAATTGTCGCGAAATTGGGTCGAAAAATGAAAATTATTTTCATAATACAAGAAACAACGACAAACGGCGGCATAAAAGGGAAAAGAGATATACGGTTTGCGCCTTATGAAATCGAGGGAAGGCTTTCTCGGGGTTTTATTAAGAGTGCGAGGATGGTCTTTTGACCCTTTGCCACAAAAACAGAGAAAGGAGGCAGGTTATTGAACAGGACTTTGCTGCAGGCCCAGCTTATGTACAACGAGATGGGCAAGTCAGAACGGCGAGTCGCTGATTGGTTGTTTTCTCACTCCGGCGAGATGTTGCCATATTCCATATCCGACCTTGCCTCGCTCTGTGAGAGTAGCGAGGCTACGATAGTCCGTTTCTCCAAGAGGCTGGGCTGCTCGGGATATCAGGAATTAAAGCTGAATCTCGCAAGAGAGCACGAGAAAAAGGTCATTGCCCCGATAATCACGGGCGAGGACGACGCCTATGCGATTTTCGAGAAGGTGTGTAACGATGCTTACATGTCGCTCGAAAGGACAAAGAAGACGCTGTCCGCCACCGAGATGACCAGGGCAGTGGATGCTATATCCGCTTCAAGACGAGTGGTGCTAATTGGACTTGGTGCTTCTGCCTCGGTGGCAGAGGATGCCTCGTACAAATTCCTGCGTGCGGGGTGCAACTGCGCCGCCTATTCGGACACGCACATGCAGGCGATAGCGGTTTCACAGCTCCGAGAGGGTGACACCGTTATTGGAATATCACAGTCAGGCTCTTCGAAGGATATAGCCGAGGCAATGAAAACGGCGAAGGAAAACCGAGCCACCACCATTGCCATAACCTCAAGAGAGAGGTCGCCTATCGCAAGAATCAGCGACATAGTGCTCCTGACCGACACAGAAGAAACAAGACACAGCTCGCTGGGGCTAAATTCACACCTATCCAGGCTTGTCGTAATCGACGCACTGTGTTACAGAATGGTTTATCAGAATTCCAGCCGAGTGGGGGAAATTGGCAGGGAAGAGGAGGAATTGATTTCCAAGAGAATTATCGAGTAGAGATGCTCTAAAGCGGGGTTTGAGAAATCCCTAAGCTCCCGTGTAGCGGAAGAGGTAAAAACCTACAAGCTCTCGGCGGTTTGAGAAATCCATAAGCTCCCGGATAATCAGAGAAAAATTCTACAAATTCCCCAACAATTAGATAGTTAGAAAAAATACTCTATAAAAGATAGTTACTACAAAAACAAATAAAAAAGAAAAGATATTTAAGGAGAAGAAAATGAAGATCCTTGTTGTTAACGCGGGAAGCTCCTCGCTTAAATACCAGCTCTTCGATATGGAAACCGGCGAGGTAATCGCAAAGGGCCTGTGCGAGAGAATTGGCATTGGCGGTGCAGTTACCCACAAGCGCCCCGGCAAAGAAACATATTCTGCCGAGGTGGAGATGGCTGACCATAAAGCGGCTATCGAATTGGTCCTCTCGCTTCTTACCGACAAAGAGCTCGGAGTTATTTCGAGTGTTGATGAGATTGGCGCTGTTGGACACAGATTTGCTCACGGTGGCGAAAAGCTTCGTTCTTCCTCGCTCCTTGGCGAAGAAGAGCTTAAGTATCTCGAGAGTATTGTCGAGATTAACCCCCTTCACGGCCCGCCTGCTATCAGCGGATTTAAGGCTTGCCGTGGCGTAATGCCTAATGTACCCCATGTCGGAGTGTTTGACACCTCTTACTATTCGGGTATGGAGGACCACGCATACATTTATCCCATTCCCTACGAGCTTTACGAAAAGTACCAGATTCGCCGTTACGGCTTCCACGGTACCTCCCACAGATTTGTCTGTGCCAAGGCTACCGAGCTTATTGGCAACAAGGCGGCGAAGGTTATCACCTGTCACCTTGGCAACGGCTCCTCGATAACCGCCACTATGGACGGCAGAGCTGTTGATACCTCGATGGGCTTCACTCCCCAGGACGGCGTGCCTATGGGAACAAGAAGTGGTGCTATCGACCCCACCGTTGCTCCCTATATAATGAAAAAGGAGGGTATTAGTGCCGAGGAGGTTGAAAAGCTCCTTAACTCCAGGTCCGGACTTCTCGGTGTATCCGGTGTATCCAGCGACTGCCGTGATATCACCGCCGCTGCAAACAAGGGCAACTACCGTGCTGCTCTGGCGCTCAAAATACTCACCCACAATATCAAGAAGATTATCGGCTCCTATGTTGCCGAGATGAACGGAGTAGATGTACTTGTGTTCACCGCGGGAATAGGCGAGAATGACAGATTCCTCCGTCAAAATGTCTGCCGTGATATGTCCTACCTCGGAATTAAGATTGATGAGGAGCTTAATATGACCTGCCCCTCGGGCGAGATAGTAGAGCTCACCGCAGAGGGCGCGTCGGTAAGAACATTCGTTATTCCTACAAACGAGGAATATATGATTGCTCTTGATACACTTACTTTGGCTAATAAATAATTTATATATTCTGAAAGGAAGAAAAAACAATGAAATCTGTTTATGAAATCAAGAAGGAAATCTGCGAAGCAGGTCACATCCTCTATCAGCTTGGCTTTGTTGCTGCAAACGACGGTAACATCTCGGTTAAGGTGTCTGACAACGAGTTCTATTGCACCCCTACCGGTGTATCCAAGAGATCTCTTACCCCTGATATGATTATCAAGGTTGACCGTTTTGGCAACAAGCTTGAGGGTAGACTCAACCCCTCCTCCGAGATCAAGATGCACATGAGAGTTTATCAGGAGCGCCCCGACGTATTTGCTGTTGTTCACGCGCATCCTCCGATTGCTACCGCCTTCACCGTTGCAGGTGTAGACCTTGACCAGTACATTCTCCCCGAGGCAGTTCTTACCATCGGTGAGGTTCCCACCTGTGCATACGGCACTCCCTCCACTATGGAGATTCCCGACTCTCTTGAGCCCTATATCCAGAACCACGATGCATTCCTTCTTCAAAACCACGGTGCTCTTACCGTAGGATGCAACCTTACCAAGGCTCTCTTCATCATGGAAGAGGTAGAGTTCAACGCAAAGATTTGCAAGAACGCTATGGAGCTTGGCGCGGTTCACGAGATTCCCAACGCAGAGCTTAAGAAGCTCATGGAGCTTAGAAAGAAGATGAACCTCTCCGGCCGTCACCCTGGTATCGACTACGAGGAAGAGCCCAAGAGCGAGATTAGCGAGGATATTGTTGCCGCTATCACCAGAAAGGTGCTTGAAGCACTCGGCAAATAATCCCCTCTAAAGAATAGGAGAAGAAAGATGGCTATAAATTGGACAGAGGCTCAAATAGAGCAGGTCGTTGCATCGGTTCTTCGCAGTCTTGGTACAACCACCACCGAAAAGACTACGTGCTGCCAGTGGGATTCTACAGGCTACTGTGGTCGCAGGTTTATCGGCGTTTATGAGGATATGAATGATGCTATCGAGGCGGCGACCTCGGGCTACAAGGCTATCCGTGCTATGTCGCTTGACGAGAGGGAAAAGCTGATTACAATTATCCGCGACCTCACTCGCAAGGAGGCACCTATTATGGCGGCTCTCGGCGTTGCCGAGACCAAAATGGGTAGGGTAGACCACAAGACAGCAAAGCATATCCTTGTCGCAGACAAGACCCCCGGCACTTCTGATATAGTTTCCCAGGCGAAGACCGGTGACTATGGACTTACACTTACCGAGATGGCTCCCTTTGGAGTTGTAGGTAGTATCACTCCCAGCACCAACCCCTCCGAGACGGTTATCTGTAACAGCATCGGTATGATAGCGGCAGGCAACGGTGTTGTATTCAACCCCCACCCCGGTGCTATCGCCACCTCCAATTATGCGGTAGACCTTATCAACCGTGCCAGTGCTATGGCGGGAGGTCCCCGCGTGCTTGTCAGCTCGGTGGTAAAGCCCACCCTCGAGAGTGCGGACGTTATGTACAAGCACCCTGTGATAAAGCTGCTTGTTTGTACAGGCGGCCCCGGTGTTGTAAGGGCGGTGCTCTCCAGCGGCAAAAAGGCTATCGGTGCAGGTGCGGGCAACCCTCCTGTTATAGTTGACGATACCGCAGATGTAAGAAAGGCGGGCAAGGATATTATCGACGGATGCACCTTTGACAACAACCTCCCCTGTATCGCAGAGAAAGAGGTGTTTGCCTTTAACAACATTGCCGACGAGCTTATTGCATCAATGATCGCGGCAGGTGCATACAAGATTGACAGAGCTACTGCAGACAGACTTGCGGACATAGTCCTTGTAGACAAGAAGAACCCCAAGACAGGTGTGGTTTCCAAGATAGTAAACCGTGACTGCGTTGGTAGAGATGCGAAGGTTATCCTCGAAAAGGTTGGCATTCGTGTGGGTGACGAGGTTCGTTGTATCATTTGCGAGACCGACTTTAACCACCCCTTCGTACAGCACGAGCTTATGATGCCCATACTCCCCATAGTGAGAGTAAAGGACATTGACGAGGCTATCGGCCTGGCAGTAAAGGCGGAGCACGGCAACCGTCACACCGCACACATGCACTCGAAGAACATTGACAACCTCACCCGCTTTGCAAGAGCGGTGGAGACCACAATTTTCGTAAAGAACGCCCCCTCTTATGCAGGTATCGGCTTTGGCGGTGAGGGACACACAACCTTCACTATCGCAGGACCTACCGGCGAGGGTATCACCAGTGCGAAGAGCTTTACCCGTCTTCGCAGATGCGTTCTTGCGGAAAGCTTCCGTATAATCTAACATAGGAAAGGATAGAAAAATGAATCTTAGTTCATCTCAGGTTGAGAGCATAGTTCGCAAGATTCTTGGCGAAATGGGTGGCACTACTACAACAAAGTCTACCTCCATTCCCAAGACCGCAAAGGTTGCGATGCTCACAGGACCGAAGAAGATAGAGGTCAAAGAGTATCCCATCCCCACCCTTACCGATGACGATATCCTCGTCCGTGTAGAGGGATGTGGTGTATGTGGTACCGACGTCCACGAGTGGCGCGCGGATCCCTTTGGCATTATTCCTGTCACCCTTGGGCACGAGGGTACAGGCGAGATAGTTTATCTCGGTAAGAACATTAAGGCGGACACCTCGGGCAAGCCTATGAAGGTCGGCGACAAAATAGTTACCAGTGTTATTAGCTGTGGCGAGTGCTTTGTTTGTCGCAACCAGCCCGCCAACACCAACCTCTGTGACAAGCAGGGTGTGTTTGGTCTTATCCCCCACAGCGACAATCAGCCCTTTACAGGTTGGTTCTCGGAATATCTGCTTATCAGAGGCAAGGGCTCGACCTACTTTGTAGTAAACGACCTTGACCTGAAGGAGAGAATGCTCCTCGAGCTTGCTTGCGTATGCGTTCACGCACTCAAGAGAGCAAGCTCCACCGGCCTTATCAACTTCAACTCCAAGGTTCTTGTACAGGGACTTGGACCTGTTGGTCTGGTTATGATTTCGGTACTCCGTGCCGCCGGTGTAAACCACATCGTGGCTATCGACGGTACCCCCAAGCGCCTTGATATGGCGAAGAAGCTTGGTGCAAAAACCGTTATCAGCTTCAAGGAGATGACCTCCCTCGAAGAGAGAGTTTCTCTTGTCAAGGGTGTGTGCAATGGTGTAGGTGTTGACTTTGCCTTCCAGTGCACAGGTGCTCCCGCAGCGGCAAAGGATATCTACGAGTATATTCGTCGTGGCGGCGGGATGTGGGAGATGGGCTTCTTTGTAAACAACGGCGAGTAAGTCGGGTCG
>JAZSMN010000157.1:0-1606 GCA_045535925.1 Eubacteriales bacterium | reverse complement strand
CATCATACAAGCATCAAAGGCCATAATATTCTCCTTTCATTTTTATACACATAAATATGTAGTATTCTAACACAAAAATAGCGAATAGTCAATAAGACCACTCGCTATCAAGTTATATTTTTTTAATAGGTAGATAGGCTGTACCATCGCTCAAGATTATAGGAACGCCACGATAGGACACCGTATATTCTTGTCGCCCACCCTTGCCGACCAGATAGCACCAAACCACACTTAGCATTTCTGCAAGCGGTGGCAGGCCGGGGCCGTGATATATACCGCCCAAGGTGTCAACCCCTATTTGACAGTCGGATATAACCCCGTCAGCAAGTCGCACAGAAGACAGAATAGATGACAAAAACGGACACGTACCATCAAGCGGGAGAATGTGCCAGCGCTGTGCCGCGACAACCGTGACAACCTCTCGTTCTATACCGCCGTCGAGCGGCAGGATAGATGAAAATATTTGTTTACATTTCTGCAGTTTTAGCGGATAGATACCGCCACCCGTGTTAAAAATATCAAGTGCGAGTATTTGTCCGCCGCACTTTATATCAAGGGTGGTATCAGGTAGCCCCCTGACATAAGAGAAGAAGAAAGACAGGGCTATCTGCCACTCGCCAAAGATAGGTAGATAGCTATAACAGCCACTCCCCCTGACCAAGAGATCTGCATCGGTATCTGCCGATAGCATCAAGCATCCGTCAAGAGAAGAACAGTTCGGCTCCTCGGCGCCAGGATGAGGAAACAACGCCACGGTTCGCCCACCAATGGAAAGGTCAAATCTCTCTATAATAGTCACCTCCATAGCGACTACTATATTATATGAGATGAACCTATAAAAGGTTATACTTTTTCGCCCTTTATAAAGTCTAAAATTTCTGTTTTTTCGTTGTTAAGCTCGCCTTTGATTATAGCAAACAGAACCTTTTCAAGTGTCTGTCCTACAGCGACTCCTTTTATGCCAAGTGAAGTCAGGTCTTCGCCGCGGATATTTAAGCTTTTTATACTATAAATTCCGCTATTTTTGACCTCCATGGCGAGCGAGAGGTCTGCCTCCCTGCCGAGCAAAGCTCGTAGGTGCATATCCCTGATAACAGGCTCTGTGCCAAAGTTGTAGAACGCCTTGGATATTGCAATTTTAGAATCAATATCTACCCCCTCAACCTCCAGCGCCTGTGTGCCGAGAGTTATGGTTGCCCTATCCAGCTTTAGCCTTCTGGTAGCATTTTGGTAGGCATCGGCAGGTGAAGGTGTGCCGAGGGCAAACAGGGATAAAAATCTAATAAAACCGTCGGTGCACTCCTCGAATTTCTCCCTACCCGGGAGGGCTACCCTTTCAAGTTCGGGCAAGATAAAGGCGAACACATAATTAAAATCGTTTATTATACGGTATGCGCCCTTGCCACCCATCAATTTTCTTAACTCAGTGGCCACTCGCTCGACCGATATATTGGCAAGCAGGGGGTACAGTTCTTCGATCGCCTCCTTGGTTTTTGCCTCTATCACAAAGTCAAGAACCGATGCAAAACGAAGGGCACGAATTATACGCAAGGCGTCCTCGGTAAACCTCACACGAGCATCACCAACAGCGCGAATTATACGGTTG
>JAZSMN010000180.1:0-16292 GCA_045535925.1 Eubacteriales bacterium | reverse complement strand
AGACTACGGCGAAGCTCCTCTCCATCATTTACACCACGACAAAGTACTATCTGTCCACACATAGAGAGCTCCGCAGAAAGGAAATCGTCAAGGTAGCGAAGCACATCGCCCGCGCGCTTGTTTTTCATCATATTCACACGCAGCTCGGGATTGGTGGTATGTATGGAGATATTTATGGGGCTTATGCGCATTTTGATTATTCGCGCTATGTCGCTGTCGGTCATATTGGTCAGGGTGACATAGTTGCCGTGCAGGAAGGAAAGACGAGAGTCATCATCCTTGAAGTAAAGCGAATCGCGAAGCCCTTTCGGATTTTGGTCAATGAAGCAAAATATACAACCATTTCGGCAGGACTGCTTGCTATCCATAAGCGCACTTTCAAACTCAAGGCCTATATCGTCATACTCGCCTTTTTTGATAGTGACGGCGTATTTTCCGTCCTCGCCCTCAAGCTCGAGGACAATTAGCCTATCGGTAAGGTAAAAGCGATAGTCAAGCACGTCGGATATGGCATTTCCGTTAATGGTTAAAAGCAAATCACCTTTTTTTATATTAAATTTTTCGGCTATTGAGCCCTGCTCTATTCCTGTAATTTTAACCATAAAAAATCCTCATTTTATTCCTTGGAGCTTTGCTTTTGCCTTTTAACAAAGTCTATAATAAGTAGCATCAAACCTCCGACAAGATAGGCGATGCTGCTAAAGAACACAAATCCGCCAATATCAATCCAAACGTCGGTAATCGACGGGCCTCTTTCAGACAAAATCTGTATACTCTCGTCCATAAATCCCACCAAAAACGGCACAAGCAAGGAAAGAGGGGTAAACATTTTCCACCTTTTTCTCTCGTAGATAAGTATATAAATCGCTATCTCAATGCCAAGCAGACCATACTCGGTAAAGTGGGCTATCTTGCGTATGTTATCTAAAAGAAACACTTTAAAATCTGTATCATCCGGAAGTATTACTCCGATGATTTCGCCCACAGCATTACTCTGCTGTGAGGACTCCTCCTTTGACAAACAGGAGTTGTAAAACACGAAAATTATCGTCGCAATTATAGCGATAATAAGGGCGATTCTGCCCCATTTGTAAACAAAGCAACCTATACTGCTTTTATCCATTCCTATTCCCCAAACGATTGTTTTGTGCAAAATTGTTTGCTGTTATATATTTTGTAATGTCCCTGTATCTGTTGTCAGTCAAGAGATAGGGGGCTTCGGTGCTTATGTAGTGCATAGCCTCGTCCGAGCCGGATGCGGCGGCGATAAGCATAACTCGGTCGCCCTCCTCACGGTTTGCCTCCACACCGAGGCCGTCAAGGAAGCATCTTGCATAGAGATATCTGCTCTTGGCAACCAGCTCCTTGGTGTAATAGTTTTTGTTTAATGCTGCGGCGCGGAAAAATTCAAAGGCCTTGTAGGGGTCCAGGCGAGAGGCACGAATGCGCATCTGCTCGTCCTCTACGTCATAGCCGATATTTCCCTCGATATAGGCATAGGGGTCGCGATATATGGGGGTGTGATATGGAATCATCGATATGGCAATAATATCCGGTTCGAAAAGCGAGCCCATAGAATGTGCCACACCAAGATATATTTGCGCCTCTACAACACCCTGCACAGCCGCCTCGCGCATATAATAATAGCACTTTTCGTAGTCCCTACTAACACCCACACCGTGGAGGTAAAGCACCGCGAGATTGTAGTTTGCCTCGCCCATTTGCTCGCGAGCATGGTTAAAGAAGCGGACAGCCTCCTTCGGGTTTTGCTCCACTCCTATTCCGTTCATAAGCATATAGCCATAATGAAAGGCACTCTCTGCATCTCCTTCGCGCGCGCCTTCCAAAAAGCACTCGGCCGCTTCCTTGTATTTTTCGTCAAGGAACATAACCTTGCCAGTCAAGACACCTAACATATTTTCTCCTTTCATTATCCTATAATTTGCGTTTTATGGCAGTGAGATTACTTCTCGATGGTAAACTTTGTACCCTCTCTTGTGTCAAGAAGGGTAACACCCTTCCCAAGAAGCTCGGCCCTTATGCGGTCTGCCTCGGCAAAGTTTTTCTCCTTCTTTGCGTTTTTGCGAGCCTCTATCATATCGTTTATATACTTAAGGAAGTCGGCATCTACCTCGGGCTCGGCATTCTTCTGTCCAAGAGCCTTTGCCGCCTCGATAAGACCAAGAGAGAGGACTCTCTCAAAGTCGGTAATAAGCGCAAGTTTGGTAGCACCGTTGGTATCCATCTTAAGAACATCGTAAAGTGCGGTAACCGCAAGAGCTGTGTTAAGGTCGTTGTCAAGAGCATCGGTAAAGCGCTTTTTGCCTTCGGCAAACTTCGCCTCGTCCACCTCGCCATCGGGGTTGAGCGATGCAATCTTTGTCACAAGCTTGTCGTATGCTATTCTTGCATTGTCAAGGTTTTCCCAAGAGAAGACAAGGTTCTTGCGATAATGAGACTGGAGGCAAAGGAAACGATAGACAAGAGGAGAATACCCCTTCTCTTCAAGCAGGGATACGGTGAGAAACTCACCAGTAGACTTGGACATTTTGCCCGAATTGGTATTGAGGTGGTAGACGTGGAACCACCAGTTGCACCACTCATGTCCAAAAGCGGACTCGCTCTGTGCTATCTCGTTGGTGTGGTGGGGGAACGCGTTGTCTATACCGCCACAGTGGATATCAAGATATTCGCCAAGGTGCTTTCTTGCTATGCAAGAGCACTCAATGTGCCAGCCGGGATAACCAATTCCCCAAGGGGAGTCCCACTTGAGCTCCTGGTCCTCGAACTTGGACTTGGTAAACCAAAGTACAAAGTCGGCCTTGTTGCGCTTGTTGCCGTCTTCCTCTACGCTGTCACGAACACCGACAGCTAGGTCCTCCTCAGCAAAATCGTTGAATACATAGTACTTATCAAGCTTGGAGGTATCGAAATATATGTTTCCGCCCGCCTCGTAAGCATAGCCGCTTGCAAGAAGCTCCTCGACCATTTTTATAAACTCGGGGATGCAGTTGGTAGCAGGCTCGACAATCTCGGGGCGCGCTATGTGAAGCTTGTCACAGTCAGAGAAGAATGCGTCGGTATAGAACTTGGCAATTTCAAGCACGGTCTTTCGCTCGCGACGAGCACCCTTGAGCATCTTGTCTTCGCCGGTATCACCATCGCTGCTGAGGTGTCCTACGTCGGTAATGTTCATTACTCTCTTTACCTGGTAGCCACTATAAGTGAGGTACTTTTCAAGCACGTCCTCCATAGTATAGGTGCGCAGGTTTCCTATATGTGCAAAGTGATAAACGGTAGGACCACAGGTGTACATAGTCACCTTTCCCTCTTCGCGAGGGATAAATTTGTCCTTGTTTCTTGTAAGCGAGTTGTATAAAAGCATATCTTTTCCTTTCCCTATTGCAAAATGGCAACAGTACGGCATTATAATTTTATCTTAAAATATTTTAACAAATTGTAGCACCTTTGTCAAGATGGCTATAACAAATAAAAAATAAAATATTTTCGAGTTTACTATTGTATTTGTACGGGAATTTTGCTAAAATATAAGGTGGAACAATATACCGTGAGATAGCTTGCGGTTTTGACTTATATAGTTTGGCAAAGGAGATTCGTTTCAATGAAGGACAAGCAAGAAAAACAGGCTTCATTTTCGTCACTCAACGGCTTTCACAGAGCAGTGCCGATAATTTTGGTGGCGATTTCGCTCTTTATAGGATTTTGCTTTATCACAGAGGATATTGGCGCTTTAGGGCGCGCAATAGCCTCGCTTTTGCGCGGACTTTTTTCCTACGGAGCATATGTGGTGCCCTTCCTGATTTTGTCGCACGCGCTGTTTTATCCTGCTGACCTGCAGGGCAGGCGCTGGCTGTCAAGACTGATATTCTCCCTGCTTACTATCATCGTAATTTCTGCCGTATGCCACACCTTTACACTCACAGAGGGAGCCCCCGTGTTTACACCCGGTCTTTTCTATACACAAGGCACAGAGGGTGTCGGCGGTGGTTTTGTCGGCGGTGTTGTAGCCTATGGCCTAATAATGGTGTTTGGCAAAATTGGTACTATCATTATTGCTTTAGCAATAGTGGCGATATATGCGGTCTATTTCTTCGCGGGTAGCAAGAAGGCTCTTGGCAAAATTCTCCACTCTTTTCTTAAGGGGATTCTCTATGTCTTTATGATTATAGAAAAGGGCTTTAAGGCTTTGTTTTCTATCTTTACCAAGAAGAAAGAGGAGCGCACAAACAAGGAGGCCGAGCACAGGCAGGACGCACTTACACAGGACGATTTCTTTGATGTAGACAACGGGCTTGGTCAATTGTCCATACCCGCGCTTGGAATATCAGAGACCCGCTCCGGCGGTACAGATGTGCCCCCCACCCTGCAGGAGAGTGTGCATCATCGCAGCGAGGTCGGCGATAGCGATACCACAAGAGGCACGACAGACAGCACCACCACTAACTTCGAGCCAAAGATAGTGACTCTTGATTTTGAAATAACCGACGAGGATACCAAAGCGGGCTCGAGCGGTGGAAATACCGAAAAAGAAGTGTCTAGCATTTTGTCTGTCGAGAGCAAGGCTGACGCGGTGTTTACCGAGGATTTTGACCCATACAAAATGTCAATGTCCGAGGAGCTTATCTACAAGCCCTCCACAAGAAGCCTCACCGAAGAAAAGCCCACAGTTATCGAAGAAATTGGCGCTATTGACGAAGAGGAGCTCGAAAGGGAGAGAAGGCGCCAGGCCTTTGAACAAAGGAAGGCACAGATTACAGAAAACCCTCCTCGTCAAAAAGAGGTTCCTGTAAGTAATAGCGGTGAATATACCGGAAGCACAAAGACTCTCGAAATTTCCGAAAGCGAGTCCGTCGCTATATCCGGCGCACCCGAAAGCTCGGGAGAGGCAAGCTTTGTTATAGAAAAAACCGAGCCTGTGGCTCCTGTGGTTATCGAGCCCTTTGTGATAGATGTTTCTGCCCTGCAGAATTATACCACCACCTCGCACACTCCCCATCAGGCAACTCCCGTGCCCTCTGCAAGCGAAAATGTGGCAACCGATAAATCCTCCACAATTAGCGGTGGAGGAACCATCAGCTTTAACTTTGATGATAACACTACCGAAGAGGATAGCGACAGAGTTTGGCGCTCGCACCTCGAGGAAAACATCGAGGAGGGCGGCTCGAAGGAAGAGAGCAGTCTTGTCTTTAACCTGGATATAGAGGACAAGGATGGCGTCAGAACAGACGAGCCGGGCTCGATAAGAATAGAACGCACTATTCTGTCGAATATGGAGCTGGATGGCGAGGATGAAGAGGAAGAGATTTTGGATGAATCCACCTCTCTTGTAATAGATGACGAGGAGCCAAACACCGAGGAAATTCCGCCCGAAAGACAAAACCCCGAGGTTATAGGAATGAGGGATATGTTCCCTGCTCTACGCGACTTTGATACTTCGGCAAAAGCAGAAGAAGCACCCAAAACCGTCCATATTTCCGAGCCGACCTACACATACAAGGATGCCGATGACGAGTATACCGACAGCTATGGCGAGGTCGAATATGACGAAGAGGACGAGTCCTATGTAGACGAGGGCATTCCCTTCGACGGTGGAAGAGTAGTCGGCACAGAAAAGCCAAAGAAGGAAAACGCAAAAAAGGTTAAGCCCAACTTTACAAAATACAAGGCTCCGCCTCTGGACCTGCTCCTTATGGACAACACAAGGAACGACGAGGAAATCGCCCTCGAAATAGAGGAAAACACAAGGATAATCATAGAGACGCTGGCATCCTTTAATGTAACGGCATCGATAAAATGCGTTGACAGAGGTCCTCGTATCACAAGATATGAGGTAGTCCCCGCAAAGGGAGTAAAGGTCACACAGATTACAAATCTGTATGGTGATATCGTAATGAACCTCGCCGCAGACGGCATTCGTATGGAGGCCCCCATTCCCGGCAAGTCAGCAATAGGCTTTGAGGTGCCAAACGCTCACCCAGAAACTGTAAGACTGCGCGAGCTGCTTGAGTGCGAGGAATTCCAAAACGCAAAATCCAACACCCTTGCTTGTATCGGTAAGGACGTTGCTGGTAACCCTGTATTTGGCGATATATCAAAATTCCCCCACGCACTTATTGCAGGTGCTACCGGTATGGGTAAGTCGGTTAGTATCAATGCTATACTTATTAGCATTCTCTACAAGGCTCGCCCCGACCAGGTAAAGCTTATTCTCATCGACCCCAAGCGTGTAGAATTCCGTGTTTATAGCGGTATTCCCCACCTGCTTATCCCTGTTGTCACCGAGGCAAAACAGGCCGCGGGTGCTCTTATGTGGGCGGTCGAGGAGATGGAGCGCAGATATGATATTATAGAAAAGCTAAATCTTCGAAACATTAGCGCTTATAACGAGAGAGTCGCACAGGACCCCTCGGTGGGTGAGCCTTTGCCGAAGATAATTATCGTTATCGACGAGCTTAACGACCTGATGATGCAGGTAAGAGACCCTTGCGAGGATTTGATAATGCGAATCGCTCAAAAGGCGAGAGCGGCTGGTATTCACCTTATTATCGGTACACAAAGACCTGATGTAAAGGTTATCACAGGTACTATAAAGGCGAATATTAACACCCGTATGTCCTGTAAGGTTACCTCGGTGCAGGACTCCAGAACAATTCTCGATATGGCGGGAGCAGAAAAACTGCTTGACAAGGGCGATATGCTCTACAAACCTGTGGACAAGCCCAAGCCCATTAGAGTACAGTCTGCGTATACCACCGACGGCGAGGTCGAGGCAGTTATGGAATACCTTAAGAGCCAGGCTGTCGAAGGTCAGTATGACGAGGAAGTATTGGCGGAAATTAACCGCGCGGCACAGAAATGCGGCAACAAGAAGAACGGCGGCGCAGGTGCAGACGAGGATGATGACGATGATGATGTTGGTCTTTATAACGACCAAAAGTTCCTCGATGCGGTAGAGGTTGCTATTCGTATGGGTAAGGTTTCTACCTCGCTCTTACAGAGAAAGCTCTCGATAGGCTATTCAAGAGCAGCCAAGTACCTCGACAGCATGGAGGCTATCGGTGTCGTCAGCGAGCCTAACGGACAAAAGCCTCGTGATGTGCTTATGTCTATGGACGAGTGGCACGAAAAGCTATATCGTGTTGGCTCGGACGGTTGATTGTTTTAAAAATCACAAGAGATAAAGAGTCCGCCCCTTTTGGGGCAGACTCCCCTCTTATTTGTGGCAGGCTATGTGCTTGCAAATTGCTTTATAGGGCTCTTATTAAGTAAAGAAAGGTCGGCTTATAATGGTCATTATTCTTTTAGCAGACGGATTTGAAGAGGTCGAGGCGCTCGCACCTCTTGATATTATGCTACGCGCAAATATTCCTGTCAAAACCGCATCAATAGGCGAAGCCCTGGTCAATGGCGCTCACGGAATAAAGGTGGAGGCGGATATGCTCGCAGGGGATATCATTGAAGACGAGATAGAGATGCTTGTGCTTCCCGGTGGTATGCCCGGCACTACAAATCTCGACCAGTCGGCTTTTACAGAAAGATTTATAGCTGCAGCTATAAAAAATGGCGGACATATAGCGGCGATTTGCGCGGCTCCCTCTATTCTTGGCAAAAGAGGGCTTCTCCGCGGCAAGGAGGCTATTTGCTTCCCCAGATTTGAGAGCAGCCTTGATGGGGCGACCATATGCAGTGACAGGTCGGTGGTTACATCAGGTAGCTTTACAACCGCGAGGGACTTCCGTGCGGCATACAGCTTTGGTGACGAATTGACCGAAATTTATTTAAGGAGAAAAGATTAATGAAGGGTCAGGTAAAAAATCAAATAGCCTACCGCTGTCCGGATTGTGGAATGGCTACTGTAGGTTTTCTCGGTGGACTTACAGCCGTCTCGGATATGTTAAGACTTAAATGTGGGTGTGGTAACAGCGCCCTTGATATAAGAGGTCAAAGGGACGGACTTATACATTTTTCCGCCCCCTGCGTATACTGCAAGGATAGTCACGGATTTAATATCGGTAAGGATATGGTTTTCTCCGAGCAGACGATAAAGCTCCCCTGCCCCTATTCGGGTATGGATATCCTCTTTATCGGCAATGAGGATAGCATCGCTGGTGAGCTATCCCGCTCTGCAGAAGAGCTTACCCGAATAATGATGTCGCTGGAGGCCAAGGAGCTGTCTGATATTCAGCCAAAGGATATTGGAGAGGGTGAATGCCCTCCCGACCCTGCTATCTACGACACCTTGAACCTTGTTGTAAAGGATTTGGTGGCCGATGGTGGTATAAAATGTCCCTGCAGCGATGGCGAATACGACCTTCGTTTTTGCGACGAAGGAATGCAGGTATACTGTACCAAATGCGGTGCGACTTACACCTTCTATGCAAAGAGTGTAAGCCTGGCAGAGGAATATCTAACCATAGACTCTATCGAGCTTAAGTGATTTAGAGATTGTAATATTTCAAAATACCCCTATAAATGCCCTCGGCAAACAGGTCTGGGGAATATACCATTAGGTTTGCGTCGTCAGGGTTGGTGATAAAGCCCATTTCTACAAGCACGGCGGGCATATTTGTCCTGCGCAATACATAGAGTCCCGGGCGCTCCACAATTCCCCTGTTTCTTAGGCCTGTGTATCGCGTCATTTCCTCTAAAATATCGGTGGCAAGCCCATAGGCGACAGTACTTGATGTGCTGTATATCAGAGCCTCCGAGCCTGTGGCCGAGGGGTTTACCGATGCGTTTGTGTGTAGGGAAAGAAATATGTCCGCCCCCCAGGCATTTGCCTCGCGGACTCGGGCTGTCAGGCTGGATGAATTACTGAATCCAAGTATGGTTTCGTTGGTTGGGCGAGAGAGCCTGACTGTGAAATTTGGGTTTTGCTCTAAAAGATTGTATAGCCTAACCCCTATATCATAGGTTATATCCTGCTCGTAAAATCCATTTCCCTCCGCACCCGTGTTAAATTCTCTGGGGTTGTGCCCCTGGTCAATGTATATTTTAATGCTCATTTTTTGCCTCCTTTTTTAACAGTATATGCAAAGAGCGAAAGGTTTGATATGAATGAAATGAAAAGACTGCTCTCCTTTGTTCGTCGAGCAGTTGATGATTATAATATGATAGAGGACGGTGACAAAATTGCCGTCGGTGTATCGGGAGGAAAGGACTCCCTGGCACTTTTGGCTTCTCTTGCAGAGATGCGCAGGTTTTACCCCAAAAAATACGAGGTGGTGGCTATCACCATAGATATGGGATTTGAGGGGAGCGACTTTAGTGAGATACGGGAATTTTGCTCGAGGCTTCACGTCAAGTATAGTATGGTAAAAACCGATATTGCCAAAATCATTTTTGATGTGAGAAAAGAGTCCAATCCCTGCTCGCTCTGTGCGAAAATGCGTAGGGGCTCGCTACACGCAGAGGC
The DNA here is from genome assembly GCA_045535925.1 of Eubacteriales bacterium. Taxonomy (GTDB): domain Bacteria; phylum Bacillota; class Clostridia; order Oscillospirales; family CAG-272; genus UBA1740. The sequence continues at coordinate 6,856 of JAZSMN010000180.1, read as the reverse complement.
GGTCGCTCTTGGATGCAACAAGGTTGCCCTCGGGCATCACTATGACGATGCGGTAGAGACCTTTATGATGAATCTATTCTTCGAGGGTCGCATAGGCTGCTTCTCGCCTGTAACCTACCTATCAAATAGAGATATCACTCTTATTCGTCCGCTACTGTATGCAACAGAAAAGGATGTTATGTACTATGTGAGAAAGGCAAAACCTCCGGTTCTCGTCTCTCTGTGCCCCGAGGACCACGCCACAGAAAGAGAGCATATGAAGGATCTACTCGCGGGCCTTGAAAGAGAAAATAAGGGCGTAAAGCACAGAATTTTCCGTGCTATGTGCAAGAGTGAAATCGACGGATTTCGCGTAACTGGTAGGTACCCTGATGCGGGAAAAACCGAGGATTAACCCTCCTTGCCGGGTACCCGTGTTGATTTTTTCAAAAATAAAACTCTTATCCTTTGCCGAAGAGGCGATCGGGATAAGAGTTTTTGTTTTATATTTTCGTGAATTTTGATACTTGGATTTTTATTCAAATATTTATACTTGAATTTGCATCTATGACAGTCTTGTTGCCGTCGATTTTTATGTAGAGGGGGATATTTGAGTCGTTTGTTACTTCCTTGTCGGTTACAACCAGCCTTTCGGAGGCCGAGACATAGTCAAATATCTCTCCGACTGTGGCATACCAATAATCCTCCGGTCTTGAGCCATAAAGCTCGGTAAACTTCTCGAGCACGTCCCAGTTATTGTCTACCTCAAAATCATAAGAATGTAGACCGAAGGCGAAGAACTTCAGCTCCCCGTCATCAGGTATATTCTCATAAAGCGACATTGTAGAAAGGAGATTTTGGTTGTTAGCGTTGTAGCTCCAAGCATTTATATCAGCGGGAGGAGCAAAGCCTGTACTGTCAAGGACACAGCCCGTCTTTCTTAGTCCGTGGGGGTATCCCATAGCTATTATAGCATCCTTTACCCTCTGGTTTTTCTGCTCGAAGAAGGGCCAGACAAATCCACCGATAGAGCCCTCGCCAAAGATGGCTTCAAGTTCTGTGCGAGATTCCTCTACGGCGCGAAGATAGGCTTCCGGTGTGGCGCATGCTCTCATTCCGTGGGCTGTGAGAATATCATACAGCCCCTCGGGACCGTCTATGTAAAACAGGTCCTCTTCCTTGCCGCTGTACTTTACCTTGTCCGCTTCATCCTTCGTGTGGTATCTATACTCGACCTCATCAAGCATTACTCGTGGGTGATATTTGCAATGGTTTGCTATCTCGTAGCCGCGGTAGAAATTTCGTAGAAATTCAGCTTTTTCGGGTGTGAAATCATCCGAGCAGAGGTTGAATGTTCCGCGAATCCCTCCCTTTTTAACTATCGAAATAAACTTGGTATCCATAGCAATGTTTCCATCATCTATGGTAAAAGTCAGCGACTTTTTAGAATAATTAGGGTAGCAAATTTCAATTTTAGCCATTGTCCCGTCCTCCGGTGTAATATACAGTCTTCCCAGCCTCGCAGGACTTGGTTAGCCATACACCTGCACCTATAACACAGCCGTCGCCGATGTGGGTGCGTCCGCCAAGTATGGTTGCGTTGGCATAAATAACAACATTGTTGCCAATATCGGGGTGTCGCTTGGTACCCTTGATAGGATTACCATCCTCGCCCAGCTCAAAGCTCTTGGCACCGAGGGTAACACCCTGGTATATTTTGACGTGGTCGCCTATGGTTGCAGTTTCGCCAATAACGATACCCGTGCCGTGGTCGATGCAGAAATACTCGCCGATGCTAGCGCCTGCGTGGATATCAACGCCAGTCTTTTCGTGGGCAAATTCGGTCATTAGTCTACCGATAAGGGGAATCCTGCGGGTATAAAACTCGTGGGCAATACGGTAAACAAATATGGCATAAAAACCTGGATAGCAAAGGATTACCTCCTCGGGGCTAACTGCTGCGGGATCGCCCTCATAAATAGCAATTGCGTCCTTTATGAGTTTGTCCTTTACCGTAGGTAAGGTGGAGAAAATCTCCTCGTTTATTTGATGTGCAAGGTCGATATCCTCTCCCGCAAATGAGTATGCCGAGCGAATTTGAGAGAGGCAGATTTGGTAGGCGCGGGAAAGTCGTGTGTCTATATCCCCCTCTTCGTCAAAGGGAAAATGGCGAGGGAAAAGCACCGACTGAATAAGCTTTATAAGCAGCACTATTTCCTTGCGCATAGGAATCTCTTTTTCGATATCGGTAAAATATTTGTAGGTGGAAATATCCACAGAGTTAATTTCGTCAAGTATGGATTTCATTTTTTCGTTCATATATATCTCATTTAGTCCTTATGAATGCTGGAGGTGATAGTTATAGATGTACCTTTATCTGTATATGCGGTGCTGACGGTAACCGACACATTGTCGCGACCCGGAGGTAGTAGTATATTTTCGGGTGAAAGCGAATCAGAGCCCACATATAACCTTTGATGATTGCGGTCAATGACAACAATTCTTGTTTCGCCAGCTGTTATTGTACAGATAAAAGCGCCATTTAAATAACAAGCAAAACGAGTGCTTCCGTCACATTTAGGCGAGCAGGCTACACATAATGTACGAACATTATTTTGATATCTGGGGCTGTTATATCCAATAAATGTTGCAAGGGTGAGCAGGGAGATGCCAACTATATGAATACCAAGAGATATAAGAAGGAATATTCGTAGGGAGGCATCGTTATAGACGAAAATGTCGAATATCAGCTTCATCGAATCAACCGCGTATAAAAGCATACCGACAAACATCGCTCCACCCTTCTTAAGGCTCTTCCAAAAGCAGATGAAGAATGGCAAAGAAACAAACAGGGACATAAAACCAAACGCCACACTAAACAAATCGGTACCGCCAGAGGATACCTGTCTGCCTGTAAAAAGGAAGTTCCACCCTATGTGCGCGCCTATCGGCAGGGACGAGCCGAAAAGACTGATTAGAAAAATATTAACTAAAGTACCAACACCAACAGCTAAAAGCCAATATGATGCTATAGTGTACCACTTGCTTTTCATATTCCCCTCCCCTTTCTAAAACTTGCTTTGGCAGAAAATCTCTAATTATACTAACTGCCTCTTGTCCTTTGTCCAAGAGGCAGTTTTTATATTCTTTTAATTAAATCAGGATTTATACAAGTTCCTTGATAAATGCAATTACCTTGCCTACCAGCGCGGTCACGCTATTATCCTTGGCTGCGCTGAGCACTACACCAGTAGCGGTGCCACAAACATCGCCGAATGCGGTGTTTACCGCGTTTACTGCGGCATTGTAATCTGCGATAGCCTTGTTAAGTATATCCTTGTTGTTGCTAACACCTGCGTAGCTGTCATCAGCCTTGGAAGCGATAGCAAGTGCGGAAAGAATAACCTCGCGAGTTTCCTTGGAGCTTGTAATCTTGCCGTCTACGATTATACCACCGATTTCGGTAACAAGATTGTTAAACTTTGTAGCATAGCCCTTGGAATTGCTTATAGCAGACTCGATGCTCGACAGAGCAATGTTGGCCTTCTCGATACCGTCGATACCAAGAATATTACCCTCTGCCTGAAGAGCCTTGGCGGCGGCGATGGCCTCGTCAAGCTCGGCACCAGTCTTGCCCTCAAGCGCCTCAACTGCATCGATATATGCCTGGGCAGCGGCCTTCTTAGCCGCGATGGAAGCCTCAAGCTCAGCAATAGCAGCCTTTGCTTCAGGAACGCCGGGGAAATCAAACTGGAGATTTTCTACAGCATTTGCAAGAGCTATATATGCCTCCTGTGCGGGGATGTAAAGAGCACACAGAGCGCCTGTAGAATAATCCAAATACTCAAACGCAACAGCCTCAACTGCTACCATCTCGGTCCGGATGCCTGCAAAAGTGGCGAGGGCCTCGGTAACACCAGGGTAGGTCTCGTTATCAACCTTGGAATCCTTTGCCTTAAGGTAAGCCTCGTAACGAACCGCAAAGCTCTCCTCGGAGGATGCAATGCCCACATTTGTGATAAATGTGGCGGCATTCTTCATAAGAAGCTCAACAACACCTGCAATCTTGTTGTAGGTTCTCAAAGCCTCGGGGATTCCAGGGTAACCGGAATATACACCGCTGTAATATTTTACAGCCTCGTCATAGATAGGCTTCAGGTAGATGTAATCGACGGAGTCAGCATTTGCGCCCTGAAGAGCGGCAATGAAGCCATCGGAATTGGTCTTGTAAGACTCAAGAGTTGCCTTCTCCTGGTTATAGATATCGATAATCTCTTGAATTCTTGCCATCTTTTCCTCGCCTACGGGGCTCAAATCTTCAGGAAGAAGATCGAAATAGTCAGCATACTTTGCTATGTAAGCCGCTCTGGTCTTATAATCATTTGCAACACCAAAGCCAAGAGCAAACCTCTCAAGCGCTACCGCATAGAAATCGATACCAGCGGCGAGCATCTCGTTGAGCTTGCCAAGAAGGGTTGTATCGGTAGTGGTGTAACCAAGCTTTGCCATCTTGCCTGCAATGGTAACAACCTCAAGCTTTGCATCATCGGTAGACTCTGCGCTTGCGAAAACGTCGTACATAGCTGCAAGAGCCTTGTCGCTCTCGGTCGCCTTAGCGCTAAAGTCACGAACATAGCTACCACCATATATTGCAAGGTCAAAAATGTTGATGTTGAGCTTGGTCTTAAGCTGTGCAGTCAAGCCGCCTATCTTGACACTCTTTACCGCATCGGTAGGACCAAAGATACCATCGATGGTTGCGGTGTTAGTCGCGTCGGTAACAGAGGTTACAGTAACCGAATAGGTCTTGGATGTGTTGTTGTAAACAATAGCAAGCTCAAACTTGTCGGTATTGTTAAGGGTGATGCCCTCAAGGGTCTTGAGCTCCGACACATTTGTCTTGGGGTTATACGCATAATACTTAACCTGACCAGCGGAGGTAGATGCACCGAGGTGAAGCTCTACAAGAGGCATATCCTTCTCCTCGTTTATAAGCTCGGCAGTAGCGCTTGTCTCGGATAACCATACGGTAACAGTCTTGGCATTACCAGAAATGATAGCCGAAATAACAAAATCATCTACAGACTGCTCAAAATCGGTGTAAAAATACACATCCTTTGTGTTAGGAGCGGTGGCATTAGGGTTAAGATTAAGATACTTGTCCGTGCCATCTACCTTTACAAGGATAGGAGCCGCGTTTCTCGATCCGTTGTAAATGTTTGTGGGGTATGTATCTCCCTCGTTGTATCCCTCGAAATCATCGGCGAACACAATGGGCTCCTCGTAATACTCGAGGATATCATCAAAGTTATCGAGAGTGTATTCCTTTGCCGATGCAAAAATCGCAAAACAAGAAATCAACACTGCAAGACAAAGCGCTCCGATGAAAACTCTTTTCAACATTTTCATTTCAAGTTCTCCTTAAGGAAATAAAATATTATTATACACTTAAATTATATCATTTTAAAATGCAAAAATCAACTCGTCAATATGGCAAAATTTGAGTATTAATTTTGTATCTTTTGTACAAGAGTTTTTCCTTATTCTTTTTCTTTTAGGACTGCGAGGAATTTTGGTTGTTTTTTATACTTCCGATTGTGGGATATCTCTGCTTTTCTAATTGTCTTTTTCCGCTAAGCAAGATGCCGCAAAATTTCTCGCAAAACGGGGTGATTTTTGGAGTAAAAATAGTTAAGGCAGAGCAACTAAGGTGAAGCTCTGCCCTTTTTGTTTTTATGCTGAAGGTCCGACAATAATGCTATGCATTAAAATCGGCTATTGGCTTGCCAAAAGATAGTAAGGCTAACACCGACATATTGGTCGGGAAACTTACATAATGTTAGTGGACATTGCTCCAATTGCATAGTTGTAATTCATAGGAATGCCCTCTTTGCCGAAGGGGAGAAGCTCCTCTTCAAGCTCTTCGATAGCGTCTATCTTGCCGTTTACATAGTCAAGGATACGCTTTCTGCAAGAGATGGTACGCTGGATCATCGCGCCAAGACGAGCATCCTGAACCTCAAAGCCGCTGGTCTTGTTCTCGGCAGCCCACTGCTTCTCGAATACTGCGTGGAACTGGCGGAGCGCCTTCTCGGTCTCCTTGTAGTCTACCTCTGCGAGGGTGCGAAGGGTCTCCTTGTCGCCTGCTCCGTACGCACGACGAGTCTTGATACCAAGCTCGTACTTGTATTTAAGAACATCGCAAAGACGTGCTGCTGTGGTGAAGAGGTAGCCATACTTGCGAGACTTCTTTGCAATGGCATAGAGCTCCTCTGCGTGACGAGCATAGGTCTCGCCGGCGCCCTCTACTGTCATATAGTCGAGGTAGTCGTTGAAGTAATCGCAGTAAAGCATAAACTTACAGGGGTTGGCAATGGTGTCAGCATCTCTTTCAAAGATGTTGTTGGGATTATCGAGTTTCATAAAGTCTTCGAAGGAAAGACCGGTAAGACGCTGGAACTTTGCCTTGATAAGTGCGTCATCCTCATTGCCCTTTGCGTACTCTGCGATATAGAACAGAGAAGGAAGCATAGAGTATCTGGAGCACTCGGCACCATTGTCGCCCCACATAGTCATCATAATGTTCTTTACACCATTGGTGCGGCAGGAACGGATTGCGGGCAACATACGGTGAAGCGAAACCTCGTTGTGAGGCATAAAGCCGCTCCAGCTCCATACACCACCTGCAAACCAAACGTGCTTGGAGAGCTGCTTGTGGTTCTGGAACATTATATCATACTCGGACTCAAGGTCGTGGTAGTAGTCCCAGTATACAGGGATAACCTGCTCGGGAATTGCGTCGACAACCTCCTTGGGGAACGGTTTTACCTCATCGAGGTAGTAGTCGCCATTACACCAGAAGTCGGAGGCCAAGCGG